>JADIMZ010000103.1 GCA_017694335.1 Candidatus Pullibacteroides excrementavium | reverse complement strand
TGGCGCAGAAGCTACGATGTGGCGCCCGACCCGTTGGCTCCGGACGACAGCCGCAGCCCGCTTCTGGATCCTCGTTACGCCAAAGTGGACAAGAACCTGCTGCCGCTGACCGAATCGCTCAAGGACACCGTGGCTCGCATCGTGCCTTATTGGAAAGAAACCATCGTGCCCTCGCTCAAGAACTGCAACGAAATCCTGATTGCTGCCCACGGGAACTCCCTGCGTGGCATCATCAAATACATCAAAGGCATCTCGGACGAAGACATCGTGGGCTTGAACCTGCCTACCGCCGTTCCTTACCTCTTTGAATTCGACGACGATATGAACCTGGTCAAGGACGAGTTCTTAGGCGACCCCGAAAAGATCAAAGCCTTGATGGAAGCCGTAGCCAACCAAGGCAAGGCCAAGAAATAAACGGACAGAACCCATAAGCCGGGCCCGAAACGGCATGAACCGCAGCCGAATCACATACGCTTGATTCAATGCTATTCGGGCATCGGCCATTAATTCTATAAGAAAATGTACAGGACACATACCAACGGCGAACTCCGGATTTCGGACGTCGGAAAAGAAGTCTGCCTCTGCGGCTGGGTGCAGCGTTCCCGCGACTTGGGAGGCATGACCTTCGTGGACTTGCGGGACCGCTACGGCATCACCCAAGTCGTATTCAATATGGAAACCAATGCCGACTTGTGCGCCAAGGCCCGTACCTTGGGTCGTGAATTCGTGGTGCAAATCAAAGGCAAGGTGGCCGAACGAAGCAACAAGAACAACAAGATTCCTACCGGGGACATTGAAATCATTGCCAATGAAATCAATATCCTGAACCCGGCCAAGACCCCTCCTTTCACAATCGAGGACCATAGCGACGGGGGCGACGAGCTGAGGATGAAGTACCGCTACTTGGACTTGCGCCGCGACTGCGTCCGCAAGAACCTGGAACTGCGCCACCGTCTGAGCATCGAAATCCGCAAATACATGGACGGTCAGGGCTTCATGGAAATCGAAACGCCTTTCCTGGTGAAATCCACCCCGGAAGGCGCGCGCGACTTCGTGGTGCCTTCGCGCATGAACCCGGGCGAATTCTACGCGCTGCCGCAATCGCCGCAACAGTACAAGCAGCTTCTGATGGTAGCCGGTTACGACCGCTACTTCCAGCTGGTGCGCTGCTTCCGCGATGAAGACCTCAGGGCCGACCGCCAGCCGGAATTCACGCAGCTGGACTGCGAGATGTCGTTCGTGGAACAGGAAGACGTGCTGCAAATGTTCGAAGGCCTGATCCGTTACCTGTTCAAGGTGGAAAAAGGCATCGATGTGCCGCCTTTGCAACGGATGAGCTGGCAGACGGCCATGGACAAATACGGTTCTGATAAACCTGACTTGCGTTTCGGCATGGAATTCACGGCCTTGAAGGAGGTTTTCCCACAAGGCAAGTTCAGCATCTTCGACCAAAGCGAATGGGTCGGCGGCATCTGCGTGCCGGGAGGAGCCGAATACACGCGCAAGCAGTTGGATGAACTGACCGATTTCGTGAAACGGCCGCAAGTGGGCGCTTCGGGTCTGATTTACATCAAATGCAACGCGGACGGCAGCTTCAAGTCGTCGGTGGACAAGTTCTTCAACGCCGATGAACTGAAAGCCGTGGCTCAGGCTTGCGATGCCAAAGCGGGCGACCTGATTCTGATCCTGGCGGGCAAAGCGGCCAAGACCAAGACGGCCTTAGGCGTGCTGCGTCTGGAAATGGGCAACCGCTTGGGCTTGCGAGACCCGTTCAACTACAAGCTTTTGTGGGTTGTTGACTTCCCGCTTTTGGAATGGGACGAGGAAGCCGGGCGTTTCTTTGCGATGCACCATCCTTTCACGGCGCCCAAGCCGGAAGACGATGCCATGCTGGAAACCGATCCGGGCAAGGTTCGCGCCAATGCTTACGACATGGTTATCAACGGGGTCGAAGTGGGCGGTGGCTCCATCCGTATCCATGACAAGAACTTGCAGAAAAGGATGTTCAAGGCTCTGGGCTTCAGCGATGAAGAAGCACAGGCCCAATTCGGCTTCCTGATGAACGCCTTTGAATACGGAGCGCCTCCTCACGGCGGGCTGGCTTTCGGATTCGACCGCCTGTGCGCCCTCTTCGGCGGTGCCGACAGCATCCGCGACTACATTGCCTTCCCCAAGAACAATGCGGGCCGCGACACGATGAGCGAATCGCCTTCGCCGATTAGTCAGGCGCAATTGGACGAGTTGAACCTGAAAGTCAATTTGAAGTAAATATCTGTTTTGTTAGAACTCTTATTTGAAACCCACATTCCGGCAGTAGAAGCCGGGATGTGGGTTTCGCATAAAACACACTACCATGAGAAAAAAGAGCAGAGAAATGGATTCCGAATGGGCCTTGGCGGTCATGCGCAAAGCGCCTTATATCACCGTCAGCTTCCGCCGGGCGGACGGGAGAGCCTACGGGCTGCCGCTCTCGTTAGCCTGTACCGACGACATGACCTGGTACTTCCACTGCGCCCCGGAAGGAGAGAAATTAGAGGCGATTGCCGCCCATCCGGAAGTCTGTCTTTCAGCGGTTTCCCGCTGCATGCCCACTATCGGCCCAAAAGACGGCTCTTTCACACTGCAATACCAGTCGGCCATAGCTTTCGGCATCGCGGAATTGGTTTCGGACGAACAAGAGAAAATCACCGCGCTCCGGGCCATCTGCCAACGTTTCCTGTCCAAGCACATGGATGCCTTCGATGAAGCTGTCCAACGAAGCCTGCACCGGACTGCCGTGGTCCGGATCCGGCTCTCAGCACCGCCCACGGGCAAACGCAAGCAATACGACAAGGAGGGCGAAGAAATGAAATTCGGGAGAATGGAATAAGATTCCGCCAAATCTGCCGCACAGGTTCCAAGGACAGTACGGGCAAAACCCACTCAACCCGAAAAAGGTCTCAAAATCCGTAATCCGGGTAAGCATTCCTGGCTGTTTCACGTTTACCTTTGCAACGTGGGTTCTCCTGTTCCCCAACCCGGCTGAATGCGCCGTGCCGCTAAGACCGGCAAAACATTCTCCACGGCCGACACGGCTTGATGGTCATCAGGGAATCCTCTTGCGTTGAGACACCCCTTTTCAACGACAAACAAAAAACAAACGATATGAAAAAAATCACCTTATTCTTGATGAGCTTGACGCTGGTCGGCTTGACGGCTTGCGCCCAAAAAAACACACAAGACATGAAAACTACAAAGACCTTGGTCGCCTATTTCTCCGCGACCGGAACCACCCACAAAGTGGCCCAGCAAATCGCCCAAGCCACAGGCGGAAGGCTTTACCCCATCCGTCCGGAACAACCTTATACCGATGCCGATCTGGACTGGACCGACAAGTCCTCCCGCAGCACGCTCGAAATGCAGGACCCGGCATCGCGCCCGGCTATCGTCATGGAACTGCATGAAAAAGACATGAAAGACTATGACACGCTGTTCATCGGTTTCCCGATTTGGTGGAACGTGGCCCCGCACGCGGTCAACACCTTCATTGAAAGCTACGACCTGTCGGGCAAGGTGCTGATTCCGTTCGCCACTTCCGGCAGCAGCAGTATCAGCAACTCGGTCAAAGAACTGAAAAAGGCTTATCCCGATTACAACTGGCAGGAAGGCAAGCTGCTCAATGGAGACCCGAAAGCCGAAGTGGAAAAATGGCTGAAATAGGAACCGGAGCGTACTGGAATTCCAATCACGCCATGAAAAACTCCTTAAAGCGCTTGTTTCCGGGGCGATACCATCCAAATAATCTTGGTATCGCCCCCGTTTTTACAAAAAACTAGCATCGGAAGATATACGAAAAAGCAAGATGACTTTCCGCACTTCCGATACCACATCCCTTCAGGAATCGCTTCTTCCGAAAAACCAGCGACAAAGCCCAGCCCGGAGTCTCTCTGTTCGAAATTCCCTATCATTTACCGGATAAAATTCGTCATTATCCCCGGCTCTCTTTCGGGCTGCGGCTGGCCGCCGTTCTTCAAGCTTTTCAACATCCAAGCCATGTTATTCCCCAAGGTACGCATCGTCTGCAAGCCTTCGGCATCCTGTGATGCCTCGCCCGGTTTAAGGCCGTGCACGCTATTCCAGTATTGGGAGCTTACCACCGGCATGCAATTGATGGTGAAATACTTGTTCAGACGGTCAAAAGTAGCGCTCGCTCCTCCCCGGCGGCATACAGCTACTGCCTCGGCCGGCTTGTAGCGCAAGAACGAGGAAGCGGAATAAAACAGCCTGTCAAGCAAGGCACAAAGCGAACCGTTCGGCCCGGCATAATAGACCGGAGAACCGACCACGATGCCGTCCGCCTCCTTGGCTTTCTCCCAGACCGTATCATACAAGTCATCGTTGAACACGCACCGTCCTGTCTCCGCGCATTTGTTGCAGGCGATGCAGCCTTGCACCGCTTTGGTCCCAATCGACACGATTTCCGCTTCCACTCCATTGGCTTCGAGCGCCTTTGCCACTTCCGACAAGGCTATATAGGTGTTCCCCTTGCCTTTCGGGCTTCCGTTAATCAACAAAACTTTCATTGTATACTATTTTAAACTTCGTTTCCGATAAACGCTGCGCCTCGGCATAGCCCGAACTCCGTTCGGCTCTGCGCTCGGCTTGCAGTTTATTTTATAAATCGTCCAAAGCTTGCTGTTTCACGGCTTCACTATTGATCTTGTCATAATAACGCAGCACCACTCGACTTTCCCCTATCATGCCTCCGTGATTCTCTACCGACAATTCGATACGGCCTTTGGGCACACGATAGACAGCACGCCAAGTACAAGCATCCGTTTTCAATGCCATAAGCTTATCCCCTTCGGTATTGCTTCCGAGTTCCCTGGAATAGAGGCCAAGGAACTCTTCCACGCATTCGGAAGGCTTTCCGTATTTTTCTGTCAGCAAGGCTTTCAAGCTGTTGTAATCTCCTTCCAAAGAAGCCCAGCCATCCCTTTCCGGGAACAAGACGATGATCTTATTGACAATATCCAAGGGCTGAATGGCGGCCACGCCTATCAAACAAGCCTTGAATCCGGCAAAATCCCCCTGCAAGATTGCCGTGCCGTCCTCCTGCGTCCCTATATATTCAAATCCGGCATACTTCATCCTGGCCACGTACTCCTCTAACGAACCATCGATCGGAACGCCTTTGAAGAACAAATGATCCGACTCCTCTTCCGAAATCATGACTATCGTGTCTGCGACCGCTTCAACTGGTTCATTGCCTTTATCGGCACTTTCCGTCTCCTGCTTGAAAAGCTTTTCCAAGTCCGATGTCTTGACATCGATGCACCCCGGCATCGCCACTAAGGACAATGCCACGCACAATAAACCAAATCTCTTTTTCATACCTGCTCCTTTCCTGACTTTAACCCCGCCCACAAATCACCCTTATGTGCCTCATTGTAAATACCATCACACAAGTACACCTGTAAAAGTAGTGAAAATTTCCATACCTTTGCCTCGCAGCAACAGTTCTCCTTGTACAAACAACCCTAATCCAGATTCCATGCTCGCTTACACCTATATAGAAAAAGGAAAATTCGCTTTGATTGAGAAGCCGATACCGGAACTGCAAGACCCTCGCGACGCGATTGTCCGGGTCACACTCGGCAGTATCTGCACCAGCGATTTGCATATCAAGCACGGCAGCGTGCCGAAAGCCGTTCCCGGCATCACCGTAGGGCATGAGATGGTCGGCATCGTGGAAAAGACCGGGACGGCCGTACACAACGTCAAAGCCGGAGACCGCGTCACCGTCAATGTGGAAACATTCTGCGGGGATTGCTTCTTCTGCCGGCATGGCTTCGTGAACAACTGCACCGACCCCAACGGAGGCTGGGCCCTGGGATGCCGAATCGACGGAGGCCAAGCCGAATATGTCAGAGTGCCTTATGCCGACCAAGGGCTGAACCGGATTCCGGACAATGTGAGCGACGAACAGGCTCTTTTCGTGGGCGATATATTGGCCACCGGATTCTGGGCGAGCCGGATTTCGGAAATCAATCCCGAAGATACCGTGCTGATACTCGGCGCAGGACCGACCGGCATCTGCACCCTGCTCTGCTGCCGTCTGAAACAGCCACGGAGAATCATCGTCTACGAGAAATCCCCGGAAAGGCTGCGCTTTGTCCACGAGCATTATCCGGAAGTACTAACCTGCCAACCGGAAAATGGCAAAGAATTCGTCCTTGAGCACAGCGAACATGGAGGAGCCGACACCGTAATCGAAGTGGCCGGCAGCGCAGATTCCTTCCGCTTGGCTTGGGAATGCGCCCGTCCCAACGCCATTGTCACCGTCGTGGCCCTCTACGACCAAGCCCAAGAACTCCCCTTGCCGGAAATGTACGGCAAAAACCTGACATTCAAGACAGGAGGTGTTGACGGCTGCGATTGCAAGGAAATCCTCCACCTGATTGCCGAAGGCAAAATAGACACCACACCGCTCATCACGCAGCGCTTCCCCTTGAACCGCATCGAGGAAGCCTACCAAGTCTTCGAGAATCAGGGCGCTGCAAGCCGAACCTCCGGCGAACAGGCAAACCAAGGGACAACCGGTAGCAGTTTGGTGATGAAAATAGCCATCGAACCGGCCTGATTCCATCCACAAATCGAAGCATAACCCGCCTATTTGAAAAAAGAACGCCAATAAGCCTCCATGAAAAATGTCAAAATCACCGTAATGCGCAAAGTGTGCCACCAGGATTTGATGACGCAATACGAAAATCCTATGGAACACGCCTGCGATATGCAGGAAGGGGATGTCTTCATCACCAACGGCTGGGAGAAGCCGGAGGGAATGTGCGAAAGCGCTTGGCAAAGCATGTCGCCCTTTGTGATGGCCTTGGTATACGGTGCCAGTCATTTCTACGGCAACTGGATGAAGAACCCTGAATCGGCCATGATTTCGTGCAACGACGGCTTCCGCCCGGTCAGTTTCCTGATTGAAGCCCTGGAAGAAGATGCCGATCCGGCTTAAACGACCCCAAGAAGAGCCTTTTCTGTACCGGACATAATCGACAGACTGCGGAACGCTTTCCCCGATAGGTTCAAAGAAAAATTCAGACGGATCCTATAAACCGGGTCGAAACGATTTTTTGCCAAGCAAGCGAAAGCCGTCCTGCCGGCACGCAAGCCTAATTTACAGAATACGCCCACAAACAAAAAACAAAATATTATGCTAGGTGCAATCATCGGAGACATCATCGGTTCCACTTATGAATTCAACAATGTAAAAACCACCGATTTCGAGCTTTTCCCGCCGGAATGCGAACCAACGGACGATTCGTTGATGACGATTGCCGTGGCGCAATGGCTCATGGAAGACCCAAATCATGAGCCTGACAAGCTGATTCGCTGCATGCAAGCCATCGGACGGCGGTACCCGATTCCCAAGGGAGGGTTCGGCGGAATGTTCATAAGCTGGCTGCACACGGATAACCCGCAACCGACGGGCAGCTGGGGCAATGGAGCGGGAATGCGTGTCAGCCCGGTAGGACTCTTCGCGCAAGACATGGAAACAGCACTGAATCTGGCCAAAACCACGGCCATGATTTCGCACAACCATCCGGAAGGCATCAAGGGTGCCCAAGCTATCGCTGCCGCTGTATTCATGGCCAAATCCGGAAGCAGCAAGCAGGAAATCAAGGAGTTCATCGAGAAAAATTTCCAATACGACCTCAACCGGACGATAGATCAAATCCGTCCCTCCTACGACTTTGAAGCTTCCTGCCAGAAAAGCGTCCCCGAAGCCATCATTGCCTTTATGGAAGGAAATGATTTCGAGGAAGTAATCCGCCTTGCCGTATCCTTAGGAGGCGATTCGGACACCATAGCGTGCATGGCGGGGGCCATTGCAGGCTGCTACTATCCTATCCCGCAGCATATCAATAACAAGTGCTGGAATCTCCTTCGAAATTACGCCCCTCAGAATTCGGATGCCGAATATGCGGAACTGAATGCTTGGATCAAATTGCAGCATCGCCGCCGGAATCCGGAGGGTAAAAACGGCTATCATCTTGCCAAGCCCTCCGCCTCCCCTTTCAACTTATTGGAAATAGAAGAAAACTTTGAGAGGAAATACAGCCCGAAAACATTGTGTGTCAACCCAAAACCAGAACAACCGCACGAAGGCCCGGCCAATACCCGGCCTCGATACACCCCGGACAGGATATTGCATCTTAAATCCAACGAAATCTTTGTCTTTGGAAGCAACCTGGCAGGGGTTCACGGCGGCGGGGCAGCCCGGCTGGCTTTGGAAAGATTCGGAGCCGTATGGGGGCAAGGCGTAGGCCTGCAAGGGCAGAGTTACGGCATCCCCACCATGCAAGGCGGCGTGGAAACCATCAAGCCTTATGTGGATGAATTCATCGAATTTGCCGGAATACACCCGGAACTGATTTTTTACGTTACCCGGATCGGCTGCGGCATAGCCGGTTTCAGCGATGAGGAAATCGCACCGCTATTTTCCGAAGCCCGAAAACTGCTCAACGTGGTGCTACCCGAAAGTTTCTGCGAAATTTTGGAAAACCGGGCCTGAATTCCATAAAACATGCCCTTGCCCTGCCCCCTCCCGGACAGGAACGGGCATTATCGGCAGTTTTCGTACTTTCGCGCCCCTATTAAACCCGAATCGACCATTAGACCCGCCGAGTCCGTTTCCGATTCCGAGGATGATGCTTTCGGGCAGATTGCTCGCTTCTGCCCAAAGTCTAATGGCCGATCGGATTAAAGAAACCGACTTTATGAAGCATCCGTTCAAAGACTGGCTCATCGCCGTCCGCCCTTGGTCCTTCCCGGCTTCGGCCATGTCGGTCATCGCCAGCATCGCCTATGCCTACGCGCATTACCAAACGCCTAATTGGCTCAATGGAATCTGGGCCTTGCTCAACATCATCATCTTCCATGCCGCGGGCAACACCTGGAGCGATTATTTCGATTACAAACGCAAAGTGGATGCCGAAGACACCTTCGGGGTCAAGACGCTGACATCGGGCCAGTTCCAGCCTAAAGAAATCTATTTCCTTTCATGGGGGCTATTGGCGGTGGCGTTGATGGCCGGCATCGGACTCTGGCTCCGGACCGGAATGCCATTGCTGTATATAGGGGTAGGCGGTCTGGCCTGCTCTCTCCTATACCCGTATTTGAAATACCATGCGCTGGGCGACTTGGTGATTTTCATCGCCTACGGCCTGTTGCCCACCTTAGGTACTGTCTATGCCATGACTTTGCATCTTGAGCCGGAGGTGCTGTACATTGCGCTGCCCATAGGACTAATCACGGTAGCTATCCTGCATTGCAACAACACGAGGGATATCCAAACCGACCACAGAGCCCGCATCCGGACCATCGCCATGAACATAGGCCCCAAGGCCTCGGTTCGCCTGTATTGCTTTGAAGTCCTGTTCCCTTTTGCATGGATGACGGGCTGCATCATAGCCGGAATCCTGCCTGTCTGGTGCCTGCTGGTCTGGATTGCCTTTTTCCCGGCTTTGCAAAACACCCGGAAAGCGATTCGCTATTTCAAAGAGGGCTCCGGGGCGATTGCCGACTTGGATCAAGGAACCGCGCAACTCCAGCTGGCTTTCAGCCTCTTGCTTGCCCTATCCTTTGTCTTGGCAAGGCTGATAGGATAAACCCCTATCAGGCATCAGACTTCGAGGTAAACAGAATCGGGCGACGATCCGCCGCAAAAATGAAACATGAAAAAACTGATTCTCACGCTGATTTTAGCGTTCTGCCTTTGGACAGCCATGTTTTCGCCCTGGACAGCCCCGCATGTCCCGTTCTGGTGGACAATGACAGGCTCGGCTCTGATTCTATGCGGATTGTCCACATGGTTCAACCCTAATTGGTGGCTCCGAGTGCATTGGAACGCCACGAATATCCTCTTAGGCATCGGCATAGCCATTGGACTATGGGGCATATTCTGGATGGGGGACAAGGTTTCCGGCTGGCTATTCGACTTTGCTCGGCCTCAGGTAAATGCCATCTACGGAATGAAGGCCGGGGAATCCCCTTGGCTGTTATCGGCCTTGATGCTGTTCCTGATAGGTCCGGCCGAAGAAATCTATTGGCGTGGCTATGTGCAGCAGACGCTTTCCCAACGCTGGGGACCCAATACCGGATTCGCCGTGGCCACGATCTTGTACGCGGTAGTTCATGCTGGCTCGCTCAATTTCATGTTAATCATGGCGGCCTTGGTGGCGGGCATCGTCTGGGGAGCGCTCTACCGTTTCTTTCCGGAACGCTTCTCGGCCATCATCCTCTCCCACGCGCTCTGGGATGCAGCGGTCTTCATCTGGTTCCCGATTTGAATCCGAAATTTTTTTGCCACTGCTCTCGACTTTCGCTATCTTTGACCGAGGAATAGGCAAGAGCTAAGACTAAACCATAGAAAACCAAGATTATGAAAAAAATAGAAGACTATTTCAAAGGCATAGGATGCGCCATCACGATATGCGATATCGATTGCAATATCGTTTATCAGAACGACAAATCGGTTGCGGTAAACGGGGATATGCGAGGCAAGAACATGTTGAGCTGTCACAATGAAAGATCCCGGTCGATTATTCAGCGCATCCTTTCGGAAGGCATCTCCAATTCTTATACAATCAGCAAGAAAGGTCAAAAGAAGATTATCCATCAGACCCCTTGGCAGGAAGCCGATGGAGCCATAGCCGGAATCATCGAATTCTCCATTGTCATTCCGGAAGAAATGCCGCATTACGACCGGGACAGAGTCGTTTAGAATTCTGATTTTCGTTTGTTCAAGACAGAAATCACTTCATCTTTTAGATAAGGTGTATCAACCACGTGAGGCCTGTCGTAGTCTGGATGGAAGACGGCGAGATGGTTATCAGATACTTGGATGCCGTAATTCTTTTCCAGTATGTAGCGGTATATGCTGACTTGTAACGCGTAGTGCCAGAAGGTGGTATCTACAATGTGGGCGATAGGTGCGTAGGCATGGTCTCCCCAGCGGTTTGCCTTTTCCGGGGTACCGTTTCGGTCAACTACTTTGTTGCTTCTTTTCCAGTCGTATATGGAGAATTTTCCATTCTGGTAATCCAAGAAGTCGAGTGTTCCTGCAACTCGGCTTTCTTCATCGAAGATGGCCCACTCGGTGCGGTATGGGTGCAGGGTATGGTTCTTGGTAAAAAGGGCGAACAATCGATCGGTTCCGTCTTGGTCATCCAGATGGTGAGGTGTGCCTAAATAATAATGTTCAATCTTGGTATGCATCTGGGTCCCCAAGTTTCTGGATATTTCCCCTTTTCGATTCCACATGTCCTTTACTTGCTGGGGTGTCATGCCTAAGCTGGGGGCTTTTCTTCTTGCCCAATAGTCCGCATCGAACTGTTTGAAACATTCGTCTACAATAGTTGTCACGGATTTGAAGATGTGGCCGTTGTGTATGTACTGATGCTGGTCGCAGTCAAATTGTATGAATGCGTCGCGTTTATGCCGGTTGCGTTCGTTGTAGTTCATGTTTTTTTAGTTTTGCGAAATCATCAATATTTTTACAATGAAACCCGATTCTATTGCTCGGAGAGGGAAGATGCTACAAAGATAGTGAAAGTCGAGAGCAAGGACAACAAAGTTAACCCAAAACACCTACCTTTGCAGTCCATACACAATCACATCGCTAAACATAAAACACATTCAACAAAATGGCATTCTGGAAAGAATTCAAGACTTTTGCCCTCAAAGGCAACGTCATGGACATGGCAGTCGGAGTAATTATCGGCGGCGCGTTCAGCAAAATCGTCACTTCCTTGGTCAACGACATCATCATGCCTCCTATCGGCTTCCTCTTAGGGAATACAGACTTTTCCAAACTCCAAATCAATCTTGCCAAAATCAACAATATCATCCCCGGGGCCGATACCCAGGCCGAACCTGTCTATTGGAATTACGGGGCTTTTATCCAGCAATGCGTCGATTTCGCCATCCTGGCATTCTGCGTATTCCTGATGGTCCGACTGATGAACAAGCTAATGAAGAAAAAGGCCGCTGCACCGGCGCCCGCTCCGGCACCTCCTGCCCCGTCCAAAGAAGAACTGCTGCTCACCGAAATACGAGACCTGCTGAAACAGCAGCAAGGGAAATAAGGGTTCGATTCCCAAACCTTCAAAGCGACCCTGACAAGCAAAAAATGCATCCTAACAGGGTCCGCTTGCTATTCAGAATACCCTGCTTCCTGTGCCATCACCGCATGGCTTTCCTACTTGCGCAACGGCAATACATATCGCTTACGCGCTCATCCTGAGGCGATTTCACCGAATCCCTGATATTCAAAAATACAGCAACCCTTCAGCCAGCCTCATCTCGTGTGAGCCAGCTCCTGCATCAACAAAGAAAACAAATAATCAGGATGTTGCAAATAAAGCATACTACGTTCGTCAATCAATCGCTGATACGTTGCCGAGGCAAAAACAATAGATAAAGCTTGCTTCTCTCTCAATCTGTAATTATGCCGCAACAAAAGCATTACCAGTTCTGCAACCAGATCCGTTACAATTTCCGTAAACTTTCTCATACTTGAGCTCTTGGTTAATGACAAGAATGAATTTAATTTTCAAAGTTAACTAAAAATATCGAATTTCTGTTCATTTTAAGGCAATGAATTTTCAGAAACAGCCTTACAAGACCCTGTAGCCATGTTTTTGCACAAGACAATCATGTGGAAAAAGAGCCGTTCAAGCAGTAAATGAAAACTCCAGGATAGAAAAAAAAAGGAGGCGGTAGGCCTCCCGAAATGAAATGAACCGAAAATATTCTTCAGACTTAATGCAGAACACTGAGGCGCATCTGTTTTGAAATCAGATTCCTATTTCCCGATGCAGAACTTGCTGAACACCGTTCCCAATATATCATCCGCCAGTATCTTCCCGGTAATCAGTCCCAAATGATCGATGGCCGAACGGATGTCCATCGCCAGTAAATCGCCGGGAAGCCCGGAATCGAGACCGGTTTCCACCTTGCGCAAATCCTCCTGAACCAAGCCAAGCGCCTCGTAATGACGGGCATTGCTCAAAATCAAAACATTCTCATCCGGCATAACCGGAATCAGAGCCTGCAAGGCATCCTCCAACAGTTCCAAGCCTAGCCCCTGTTTTGCAGAAATATACAATACATCCCCCTCACGGCATCCGCCCTTACCAACCACATCCACCTTGTTGGCAATCAGAATAATTTCCGGACGAGCATCCTCATCCACAAGAACCTCATTTCCAAACACCTTCTCTACATAAGTCCCTACTTCCGCCCGAGCCGTCTCCAAACTCATTGTCGATGCATCAAACATATACAACCAGACCCGAGCCTGGCGCATCTTCTGCAAGGTCCGCTCAATACCCATCTGTTCCACCTTATCCTCACTCTGCCGCAGACCCGCCGTGTCGATAAAACGGAACTTCATCCCCCCGATATACCACACCTCCTCAATCGTATCCCTGGTAGTACCCGGCACATCGCTCACCAAAGCCCGTTCCTCATGCAGCAAGGCATTAATCAACGTACTCTTGCCCGCATTCGGCTTGCCGATAATCGCCACCGGAATCCCCTCCTTGATCGCATTGCCCAAACGGAACGAAGCCCGCATCGAATCCACCTTCAAACCAAGCTCTTTCAACAAAGCCCTCAGCTGCGAACGGTCGGCGAACTCCACATCTTCCTCCCCGAAATCCAACTCCAACTCTACCAGACTGGCAAACTCGAGCAACTTCAGCCGCAAAGTCTCTATTTCGGATGGAAACCCGCCCC
Organism: Candidatus Pullibacteroides excrementavium; assembly: GCA_017694335.1. Classification (GTDB taxonomy): domain Bacteria; phylum Bacteroidota; class Bacteroidia; order Bacteroidales; family P3; genus Pullibacteroides; species Pullibacteroides excrementavium. The sequence continues at coordinate 4,079 of JADIMZ010000103.1, read as the reverse complement.
GCAACTGCCTCAAGGCCAAATCATGCGCAGCCTTGGTCTCGCCCGAAATCAAATCCGCCACCGCCTCCGCTTGGCTCAAGTCCATCCGTCCGTTCAGGAAAGCCCGTTTCGTGAACTCCCCGGCTTCCGCCAAACGCACACCTAACGCAAACAAAGCCTGCATCAAACGCTGCACGATATACGGGGAACCATGCACCGAAAATTCCACCACATCCTCGCCCGTGTACGAATGCGGCGCTTTGTAATAGCTCACAACCGCCTGGTCTATAATTCCTTCGGAATCCTTCAATGTAGCTAAGCGCAAAGTATGCGATGCCATAGCAGACACAGCCTTGCCCCCTATCGCCACAGCCGCCGCCAAAGCCCGCGGCCCGCTCACTCTTACTATCGAAACGCCCCCCTTGCCTGCCGGCGTCGCCGGTGCGCAAATCGTATCTTCTTGCATAACTTCAACCCTATCAAAACAAACTTCCGGACCCATCCTGAATACTCATAGCCCGTCACCCAACATGACAGTCCCGAACAGCCCGGCATTCCACCCTTGACATCCCCCTCCATAAAAAGACCGGCAGCCTCATCAGTTCTTCCTGACAAAGCCGCCGGCCAAACTATTGTCTTCATCCCCAGGATAGAAATCCGACAAATTCCCACTCCTGCCCGAATCACTCATAGATTCGAAAACAGGTTCTTATTTATTCCACTTGTCTTTCAGCTTTTCAATCTGTTTTTTCAAAGCATCCACACACTGGTCAACCGCTTCTTCAAAAGTGTCGCATTGCTTGGAAGCATACAAATCATCACCCGGAATCACAATCCGCACATCCGCTACCTTGTTGCAGACATCATGTTCCTTATCCACCTTCAACGTCACTTCCGCTTTGATTGCCTGCGGGAGAAGTGTTTCAACTTTCATCACCTTTTTGTCGACAAATTCCGTCAACGCACTCGTCGGTTTGAATTTAACCGCATTTAAAGACACTTCCATAATCATTGTTTTTTGTTCGCCAAGACCTTGAACCGAAACAGCTTTCGAGAACACCCGGAAACCGACACCCGCCGGATTCTCCAAGTCCTTTTACAAATAACCCGAATCCATGCATCCGGCATCGCTTCCGGCTCGTCCGCCACTCCGCCTCCCGGCCCGGCAAACGGTTATTATTGAGAGAACTTTACAACCGGGGCTTCCTAAAGCCCGGCTTTAAAACTTTGCCTAAGTTACAAATTTTTTCCCAATGTCCCACCATCCTTCCCGTTTTTAACTTTTTTTAACTCAAACCCAGCGACCGATTCGGAGCAAATAGCCGCCCTTTCCAATCCAAAGAGAATATGAACCCATCGCCACAGATGCGCGCTCCATCCAGCTTTCCCGAGCGAGCCCCGTCCGACAGGCTCACTTCCCAGTTTCTCCTTCAAGACAGCCATCCAAGGTATCGATGCCGGGCAGTCCCCGATTGTCAACCCTTGCTTCCCCTTCAAGCCCTCGGATGCGCCGATGCATACGATTTTTTCAGCTTTTCAATCGTGTTGTGCGTATAAATCTGGGTCGAAGCCAACGAACTGTGTCCCAGCAATTCCTTCACTGAATTCATATCCGCGCCCTGGTTCAGCAAATGGGTCGCGAACGTATGCCGCAACACGTGAGGACTGCATTTGGACAGATTCGTATATAAATGCAAGCACTGCTTGACAATATAATAGACCGTGGTCCTAGGCATCGGCAAGCCTTTCTCGGTCACAAAAAAGTTCAAGTCCCTATCATGGGAAGTGTCCGATGGCATGTCGCCACCTCCCGAAAGCATTCCGGCTTTCTCCAAAGATCTTCCGTTTTTTTCCGAAATCCGGCCGGCATCGCCCATCCGACCAGCATCCCCCATCTGACCAGCATCACCCATCAGACCAGCATCCTCTTTCAGACCGGCATCGCCCGAAAATGCTCCGACAATACCGCTACACCCGGCATCCAGACAGCGCGAACGCAACAAACGGTAATGCTCTATTTCCGGCACCAAAGCCGATGCAATCGGGATTATACGTTCTTTATTCCTCTTTCCCAGCACTTTGACCCGCATCATCCGTGTATCCACATCCTTGTCCTTCATCCCGATAAGCTCGGCAAGACGCACCCCTGTCCCATAGAACATCTCCACAATCAAATAGTTACGGTAAGCCGTAAAATCATCGGCATCCACCTCCTGCCGTCCTATCTTCTCCATTCCGCTTTCCTCCACATACACTGGCAAACGCTTCGACATCTTAGGCAAAGGCACACGCAAAGTCGGATTCAATTCTATCAGATTGTTTTTCTGGGCATATTTATAGAAGGACTTCAAGCTTGAAATCTTGCGGTGCACACTGCTGGAAGAAAATTTCTGCTCCATCAAATCCACCACGTAGGAACGAATCATCCCCGAATCGGCTTTCAACAAGTCGGCCTCATCGTAATGTTCCTTCAGATACCGCGCAAATTCGTCCAAATCAGAGCCGTATGCCTTTACCGTACAAGGCGAATACCGCTTTTCCGCACGGATGTAATCGATAAACTGCTGGCAAATATCCATACAACGAAGATACAAAAATTCCCCGAACCCGGTCGATAGTTCCCCCTCTGAACGCCAGGCAGAGCATCCTTTTCCCCTGAATATGCCATTGCGGGCAGCTACTTCAACAATGCGAGGTACTGCCGGGTCAGGCAGAGCATCCTTTTTCCAGAATACGCCATGGCTCCTGCCGCTATGCCCCAAAGCATTTATCCATAGGAAGCACGACAAACCAAGGCAGAAAGAACGCCTTTATGCAAATCCGATATATGGAAAAAGCCTACTTTTGCATCCGTTTGGGGCAGGAATTCCTCGGGCGAACCGAATCCGAAACAAATGCAGACCGACCGGCATAACGGACGCAAGCCGAAGAACGTATCCCGGCAAGCCATGGAAAGCCCGCAAAACGGAAGACCCGTAAAAACAAGCCCCGGCCGAACAAATCCAATTTCTTGAAAAACTTTGCACTATGGCCTACCAACCCGCACTGGATTTGGAAAAGATGACCCAGCAGGTACTCGCCCTGAGCGAAACCGTAGCCGCTTTTATCCGCCAACAGGCAGAAAAAATCAGCAGCAAGGACGTGGAAGTCAAAGGCAGCCACGACTATGTGACCTACGTGGACAAAACGTCCGAAAAAATGCTGGTGGAAGGCTTGAAGGAAATCCTGCCCGAAGCGGGGTTCATTGCCGAAGAAGGGACGGAAAAGGAGGAAGGGGCTCGATACAACTGGATTGTGGACCCGCTGGACGGGACTACGAATTTCATTCACGGCATCCCGTTCTATTGCATCAGCATTGCCTTGCAAGACAAACTGGCACAGGAAGTTCCGGTAGCGCCGGCCCTGCCAGCCGCCCAAGCGGGCATCAAGGCAGAAAAGGAAGCCGCAAGCCAGACTGACAAAACGAAAGATAGCGAGCGAGGCTGTCCGACCAACGAAACCAGCAAGCTGAACCAACAGACAGAAAACCAGAGCAACTATCCGGAAACAAGCGTGCCATCCGGAAACACCTTCATCCAGCCCAAACCGATTCCGGAAGGGGAAATCATCCTCGGCTTAGTGCATCACATCAGCATGGATGAGAAATTCTACGCCTTTTGGGGCAGCCCGGCCTACCTCAACGGCAAACCCATCCATGTCAGCCCCCTGCAAGACCTGGACACCAGCCTTATCGTGACCGGATTCCCCTATTACGACTTTGAACGCCTTGACGGATACATGGATTTGCTGAAAGAAACCATGCGTTCCACCGCCGGAGTCCGCCGCTTAGGCTCGGCCGCGCTCGACTTGGCCGCCGTGGCTGCCGGCCGAAGCGAGGTATTCTTTGAATACTGCCTCAAACCTTGGGATGTAGCTGCCGGGCAATTCATCGTGAAACAAGCCGGTGGACAAGTCTGCGACTTTGCCGGGGGCAACCATTACCTGCACGGGCGGGAAATCGTCTGCGGGAATCCCGGTATCCTTGCCAAATTCCTCAGGATGTTGCAGAAATACGTTCCATCCCATTTCCTGATCACGCTATGCTGCCTGTTCAGCTTCCT
>JADIMZ010000102.1 GCA_017694335.1 Candidatus Pullibacteroides excrementavium | reverse complement strand
GGACTGGCGTTGCGGGCCGGTCGGGTTTGGACGGGCTGCCCGATGGGATGCATGCCGTCGGCGGGGCTGGCGTGGAGGTGGGGCAAGAGGGCGATGCCCAGTGCCAGCAGCAGGGGCAGTCTCCGCAGGTTCTTGTTCATAGAGTCTTGTCGTTCGGTTTTGCGCTATAAATCAGAGTTGCCAAACACATCACAACTCTGCCTGAATTGATAGAACCGATTTCGGTCTTGACCGGCGATGCCGGAACGGGCGACAATCCGTGGCGATGGGTTCATCCCTCATCGTTTCTGAAAAGCGACGCTTTCCCAAATTCCCCGGAATCCGAACCGGTTCCGAACCGGATACCCTGACAGATTGAATCTGGATATCCAGCCATCCTTGTCCAGCATCAAGCCTAATAGTTCAGCCAGCGTTTGAAGCTGTCGGCCTTCTCCTTGCTGACCAGGACCTGGTCCTTGAAAGCCGGGCTCAAAGTTACGGAAACTTTCCCTTGGAAATAGTTCTCGATCTTGCTCACCGCCCGGCTGCAAAGAAGAATCTGCCGGGTGGCGCGGAAAAAGAGCGCCGGGTCCAGTTCCTCGCCCAAGCGGTCCAAGGAATAATCCACCACCATCGAGCCTTGCTTGAAAGTCTGGGCATAGGTTATCTTGTTCTCGCTGAAGAAGTATGCCACATCTTCCACCATCAGCACTTCCATCTGGTTGCCCCGCTGCATCAGGAAGCGGTTGCGGTAGGTCTTGCCCTGGCCGTTGATTTTCTCCGGAAACTCCTTCCAGTTGCTCTTTTCGTTGATCTGACGGAAATAGGCCGCTGTCCTTTTCTCGAACTTCTCAATCGCCAAACGCAAGCGGTCGGTCTCGATGGGCTTGAGCAGGTAGTCGATGCTGTCCACCGAGAAAGCCCGCACGGCATATTCGTCGTAAGCGGTCGTGAAGACAATCATGCTCTGCGGCCGCACTTCCTCCAGGAACTCGAACGACACCCCGTCGCTCAGTTCTATGTCCAAGAAGAGGATATCGGGCTGGGTCTTGTTGGCCTTGAACCATGCCACCGCTTCCTCGTTGCTGCCACCGATATGGGTCACTTCCCAGTCGGGCCGCAGCGAAAGGATCATGCTCTTCAAAAGGCGGGCGGCGGGCAATTCGTCCTCCACAATCGCCACCCTCACCAAATTGTCTTGTTTCGTATCCATTATTTATTGGTCTTTTCTATTTACTATCTCATAAAAGCCTTCAAGCGTTGCCGTCATGGCCATTCCTTGCCATCGCATTCCTTTCAAGCCAACAGTCTGTTCCCCACGTCAGCTATTAGTCCCTTTTCCTTCGGTTAAGCCCTTGACAATTCATGCCCAAGCCTCCGCGGCAAGCCCCCGGTTCTGCCGTCCTCGGTCAATCCAAATCCAGCATCGGCAGCTTGACGATAAAGAGATTGCCTGTCTTCTCCACCACAATCTTCTTGTCGGCCAGCAAACGGTAGCGTTCGGCCAAGTTGTTCAAACCCGTTCCTAACGAATGCACGTTCTTCTTGGGATTCACATTGTTGGTCACCACCAAATATTCCAGATTTTCGGAAAAGCTCACTTGGATATGCAGGGGCTTGATGGCCGATATCACATTGTGTTTGAGTGCGTTCTCCACCAAAAGCTGCAAGGAGAGCGAAGGCAGGTACTTTTCCTGAAGGAAGTCGAGGTTGCTGCGGTCGGGATAGACGCATTCGTAATGCAGGCTGTCCCCCACCCTTATCTGGTTCAGGTTCACATACGATTGGATGAAGCCTAATTCCTCGTAGACCGATACCAAGGGCTTGTCCTGCTTCTGCAAGATATAGCGGTAGACCCCGGCCAGGTCTATCGTGAACTTCTTGGCGCTTTCCGGGTCATAATCGATCTCGGAAACCAAGGTATTGAGGCTGTTGAAGAGGAAATGAGGATTGAGCTGCGTCTGCAAGGCTCGGATTTCCGCCCTCGCCTGGGTCTGCTTCAGTTCCTCGCCTTCCTTGTAGAGCATGATAGTGTAGCGGGCGGTATGATTGATGGTAATCAAGCACATGATAACCAGCTGCACCAAGGTAATCAAGGTGATTTGCAGCCAGATAGGCTCGGTAGGCACAAAAGGGTTGCCCCCGTCCGTCCCGGTAGCATAGACTTCGGCCACGTACATCAAGTAGTTGTATCCCCAGAACGAAAGCCCGATCAAGAGGAAGAAGCCCAGCATCCTCGCGCTGGTGTAATAGGTGACCGGGTAACGGCTGTTGAACACGGTGTTGAGCCGCAGCAAGCCGAAGCACAGGAGACTGAACAATATCGGATTGACAATGAATATCAAAAAGGAGAATGCATCCCCGTCGATGCAGCGTTTGAGCACATCGGTATAGAAGATGATGCCCACGTAAGCCACTTCGGACATCAAGGCGAACAGCACCACGTTCAGCACATTGTAGAAGCCGTAGCCGTTGATGCCTTCAAAGAAGCCTAATCGTTTCTTGGCCATCGCGCTCTCTTGGGGCGCTTTTGGATTGGGTCTGGGTCTCAATTCTTTCTAAATTATCAGTCGAGCTGCATTTTTCCTGTCCAGTCTCGGCCAAGGTCTGTCTTAATCTAAATTATCGGTCGAACTCATCACATTGCGGCTATCCGCTTCCTTTTGGAACGGGCTCTGGCAAAAATCCCATCGATATCCTCCCTTTCTTCGCCTCCGGCGCATGGCCTGGTTGATTCGCGCCTGCTGGATTTCAAAGGATTGCCGCTCCAAGCTTCCATGAGTTTTGCAAAAATAGGAAAAAGGAACTGGCACGACGGGTTTTTCTTACCGAAAATTTCGTCGGTTTTTCCTTTTACGATGCCCATTGATGCCGATACGGCAGGAAATGCGACGGAAAGTCAGCCGCGCTCGTGTCAAATTTGCAGTTTAAGTGACATATTTTCAGACATTTATGACTTTTAAGCAGGTTTTAATGCCTCAAAAGCGGCTTTCGGTTTCCGGCACGGATATTGCTGATACCTTTCAGTGTCTTTCGGAATGAAAGTCCCGAAGACAGCCTCAAGCGGCGAGCTTGGAGGTGGCCGGAAGCGGAAGCGCGGCGGGAACGCCAGAGCCGAAGCCCAAAGCCGCAGAAAGCTTCGCCAAGGCTTGGAGGCAAAGAATCCGGCCAAAGTCTCTTCAAAGACGGAGGGCGGATTCAAAAAAGAATGTGAAATTAAATATAGGAGGTTTTAACTATGTTACCTGTTAGAAAAAATCAGAATCAAGCTTGGTTGCCCAGCATTTTCAACGACATTTTCGACACCGATTGGATGGTTCGCCCCAATGCCACAGCGCCTGCCATCAATGTACTGGAAGACGAAAAGGCTTACAGTCTGGAACTGGCCGCTCCTGGCATGACCAAGGACGATTTCCAAGTACATGTGGATGAAAACGACAACTTGGTCATCCGCATGGAAAAGAAGACCGAAAACAAGGACGAAGACAAGAAAAGCGGTCGCTACTTGCGCCGTGAGTTCTCCTACTCCAAGTTCCAGCAAGTGATGTCCTTGCCTGACAATGTGGACAAGGAAAAAATCTCGGCCCAGGTTGAGAACGGCGTGCTGACGGTGGAAATGCCCAAGATTCAGGAAGAAGAAAAGCCGGCCAGCATCAAGCACATCGAAATCAAGTAAGGGTGTTCCCTTGATGATGGGAATGTGAAAGAAAAATCCCGCTGTGGAAGCGATATTCCGCAGCGGGATTTTCTTTTGCGAGCGCATTCCGGGTCGATACCGAGGTCGATACCCATTGGCGGAAAGCTCATGCCCATGAAGGTTCGCATTGCCCTTACTCAGCCTGAAGCCCCAGTTGCCGGAGCAGTTCCGTCCGCCTGGCTTTCAGTGCGGCCAACAAAGACTTGAAATCGGCATCCTCGCGCAAGCCATCCCAAAAGGGATCGTATTCAAGCCAGCCTAGGAACCGGAAGCTGTGGTCAAAGGCCCCGCTCAGGCAGTCTATGGCTTTTTCCTTTTCGCCTATGTAATAACAACAACTGGCAGTCAAATACTGATCGGATTCCCCGATAGATTCTTCAATCTTTTCCTTGAATGTTCGTTGCAAATCCTTGTCGTCCTCGATCATCGCCGCTTCCCAGCATGAAAAATACGTTTCAGACACGTATTCTCCCTCGTTCGACACCTCTATACAGCGCCGGAAATATTCCACTGCCTTTTCCAGGCTGTCCATCTTCTTGTATTGCATACCGATGTAGTAATAAGCCGCAGCAAGAGTGCTGTCCAGGTTCGAAGCCGATTCATAAATCGACTTGACATCGTTGTCCCCCCAGCCAAGATAGCCGAGGACTTTGCCAAATTCCAACATGATTTCACCGTCAATCTCGATGGGATATCCCAAATCGTACAACAACTCGCATGCATCCAATGCCGACATCAAGTCGGAAGCCGTTTCGTCCATCTGTCCCAAGCAAAAATGCGCTATAGCACGATCCTGGTAAGTGACGGCCATGCTGGAACTCAGGATAGAATAAGTTTCCCTCGTCGTCATACTACTTCCATCCGCGGACAAGAAAGGTTTGAAAAAAAAGTCGGTCTCTAACTTTTCCGCCTTTTCCAGAATCCTGTCCAAGCAATGCATCACGCCCGGATAGAAGCCGAGATGCTGATACAAGTCTATCTGATTCTGCGTATTGAAATAAGTCTCGCCATATTTTTCCTCTTGCGTCTTGAGCATGTCAAGCAGGGGTTTGAGATTGATTATGTCCATCGCCCATTGAGGGTCGGAAATCAAATGACGGGCCAATGCCCCCGCTAGATTATAGACGAACGGGCTATCGTATCCGGAATCCAGCAAGGCACGCATCGCATCATAAACCTGTTCCGTGAAGCCTTTCTCATCCGTGAAAATCAAATCGTTCAGAGTTTCTGCTTTTTCCCATAGATCACGGTGTCTCTCGCCGGACAAGACCTTGGCACACGATACGATGTCCGCAATGCATTCCTGCTCTTTTCCCAGAGCATAGTTCCATTGCGCCCTCCGGAGATAGCCAAGGTATTCATCGGGGTAATGGCGGATATACCGGTCCATATAGCGGAAGGCTTCCGGATAGTCCCCGTTCACATAGACTTCGTACACGGCGGCATCGAACAAGGCATCGGGATGCAAGGAGTCCGCCGCCAAGGATTTCTGCAAATAGTACCCTACTTGCTCCATGTCTTCGCCCACCACGATACGTTTGAGGAAAAGGTATTCCGCATTGTCCGGCTCCACCTGCAAGAGCGAATCCACATAGGCACCGGCACCTGCCATGCCTTCCAGCTCCAATAGTTCAAAAAAACGCTGGTCCACCAGCTCTTCCTTGCTCAGTTCCGCGTTGTCCTGCCCGAAAGCCGGGGAGAGGACTGCCGCCAAGAGGCTCATCGCCCAAAGAATTCCTTTCATTGTCATTTTCTTCATTGCCATTCTGATTTTGCGAACCATCCGGCTTCCTTTTCGAGACAGCCAAGACCGGCTCGGATTCATACTTCCTTTATTCCTTGATATTGTTTTACTGCCAAAGGTAACCTCAGTGCTGTTTCACTTTTTCGAGCATGTTTTCAATGTTGCACCACACATCGAAATCCCCCGGATCTACGCTCCGGAAGCTCCAGTCGAAAAGCGCCTGCAAGTCTTCGGAATACGGGAACGGCAAACGGCCCAATTCGGCCTCGGACAGGAGCCGGTCCGGTATCGAGGATTGAGCAGAAGCCTTCCGGGAATCCCCGCCTTCACAACAAGGATTGTAATAATAGGCATCATAGCCAAGACCATGAAAAGGCCGCTCGCCTGCCAGGAGTTCGTAAAACAGCCCCATTACATTGCCTATTTCACAGCATCTTTGGACGCAATACTCAATGAAGCCATAGCTGTCAAAGTCGTCCTCGGTCTTGGGAGCTTGGAAAAATTTTTCACGATTGGCTAAATCAGCGCAAGCAATGTCCTTTCCTTTGCAATAGCGAAGCAGCTGGAGCCGTTCTATCTCTTTCGACAGGCATAGCGCCGGAATCCGGCAATGGCCTTCGTCATCAAGACGCCAGGATTCTATCTTCTGGGCATCGACCCTGACCCTGTTCTCGTGAAGATAAACCATGCCTTCCAGGATATCCCGGAACCAATGCCAGGCATCGCTTTCTTCCGCTTGCCCTGTTTTTTGCAGTAAGGGCGCATAGGACGGTGTGACGAGGTAGGCCCGGTTTCCCCAGAGTCCGTTTTTTTCCACCGGAATCAGGTTGGGATGCTTCAAGGCGGCGATGCGATCCAGCTCTTTTTCTATCTGCGGCAGCGCATTTCCTTCCAGGGGCACGGAAATCCAAAGACTGAGATGCCGGCCATGGGAATCGATGGCATTCCACTCGCTGACATTTCCTTCCGAGACCTGGCGTTGCAGCTGGTAAGCGCCGTCAACGACCCAATCTCCCGGATGAAGGGCGGGAACAGGCTCGCGGCCTTCCTTGTTGAGGATATCATCGGGATTGAGGATGTCGTCGGGCGATGCCTGCGGCCGGACGGGGACAGCCCAATCGACGTGAGACGCGGCCAGGCTTTGCAGCTTCCAGGCCGAGGGTCGGCTTTCGGGTGCGGCATCCAAACAGCTCTGCACCGAGACATCGGCTTCCGGCTTGCATGGCTCTCCTGCCCGGTTCTTGGCTTTGCCGAAAAGACTCTTGAAAAAACCTTTGCTTGCGGACGTTCCGGCTTTCGAAGACCGCGACCATGAAAAACCTTGCGCAAAGACCAGGCTCGCCAAGGCGGGAGAGTAATTCCGACCGATGATTTCTTCCGGATTCTCTGGCTTCTTGCCTTTGGGAGTTTTGCCGGAAAAATCGTCCGGCATCACGTTTGTCCTCTTGTCCGTCAACAGGTTCCGCAGGCACATTCCCAAAGCCCATATATCGCTGGCAGGCATGTATTGAGGCTCCCTGTACCATGCCTCGGGCGCCATGTATTTCTCGTTCCTTGTTTCCGGATCGGCTTCTTCCACCACCAAAGCGTGGCGGCGCAGCAGGATTCTTTGCATCAGGTTAATAGCGGGCGGAGCCAACAAGAAATGCCCTTGGCCGTCCTGCCAGATGTTGCAGGGTTCCACTGCGCCGTGCAGCAAAGCCATGGAATGCAGGTACGCCAAGGCTGAAGCCGTATCGTGAAGGAAGTTCCAGGCTTCCTGCTCGGACAGGGCATCGCTGAAGCGGTCTGCCGAGACAGGATAATACGGGATTGCCACATAGGCTTGCGCATCGCACACATCGAAGGCTTTGACAGGCAAGAGATTGGGATGCTCCAGTTTGTTCAAATAAGAATATTCCCGGATAAATTCATCGATGCCGGCCTGTTCCATCGCGGGGAAAATCCGCAGCAGCACATCCTGGCCGTCCTGTTCGTCTTTGGCTCGCCATACTTGGGCCAAATCCTGATACTTCTTGAAGCATGTCAAACGGTAGCGCTTGGCAAAAAGTGTGTTTTCTTGGTGTTTCATGTTGCGTTTGTTTTTTCCCTTTTATACCGGAAAACACGGAAAGGTAACCGGGAAATTTTCTGATTTCGGGGATGATTTGATGAAAACGACCACGAAGCCGGAATCAATCCAAGAGATACGACCGCAAAAGATCCGATGGTGCCACGGCAAGCTGATCCTTGCCCATGCCTCGCCTTTTCATGACTTTCCTCATGCCGAGCAGGTTGAAATCCCCTATTTTGCGCGGTTTGGATAGCTCGATGCCGAACTGCTTCTTGTAAATCTCATAAATCAGCTCCGAGCAATACATCTTGCCATTGTCAAACTTGAAGCTCCAGTCGTAGGCCTGTCCTAAATACTGCTTGTACCGGATTTTAACCGGTTTTTCAAGTACTCTTCGACTAATCACATGTTTGAAACGCCCTTTGTCGCACCATTGCTGCAAGGGCGTGAGCTTCACCGGCCCGGTGGCTTCCAGCACGTACCATTTCCCTTGCTTCTCCACCAGGATGCCGCAATGCGTATAGACCGAGCCGGTTGCCAAGGCAATCAGAGGCGACTGGGCAGACTTGGATATCTGGAACAGCAAATCCCCTTCTTTCAGCTCAATGTCGTTCATCCGGCTGAGAGAAAGACAGAGTATGGAACCGGCCACTGATAGCAGAGCCACGGCAATCAGGAATATTTTCAAGAACTTTTTCATGATAGAATCCTTTATACAACCAAAACACAAAGTCACGGCAAATACGGCTTCACCAATTCTATGCTTTTAGCAAAATTGAGATTCGCTTTCGAGTCGCCGACACCACTGGTCGTAATGCCAATCACTTCGCCTCTGGAATTAATAAGAGCTCCTCCACTGCTTCCATGATCGATAGGAACACTAATCTGGAGTTCATTGCCTTCTCGTATCTGGGAAATTTCTCCTGAGGCAAAGGTATTTTTAAAACCTTGCGGACTACCGATAGCATATACCTTTTCCCCCACTTTTGGTACTTCGGATGCAATGGGGATGTAATTGACCGTTCTGCCATTCAACGCAACCTGGAACACAATAAAATCATTGGCTTCACTTTGTGCCAATATCCGCCCTACACTAAAACGCTCGCCAGATGCCAATTCCACGGTCTGATGCCCGGAACGGCTTCCTTTAAACACATGGTGATTGCTAACTGCCACACCGTTTGAACTCACGAAAAAGCCGGATCCTTGCCCGCCAACATAGCCGTTGGATGTATAAACCATAAAAACGGCGGTATTATAACGCTGGAATATTTCCTCCCCGCTCAGAATCCTATGCCCTCCAGCGATATTTCCTCCAGTCTGTGCCGGGCTTTCAAGCCCAGGAGATGCTGAAGATGCCGGTGGATTGCTCTGACTTGGCCGAGTTTGTACCGGTCTCCGCGATGAACCGGGTCTTTGTGGCTGGTTTACAGTCACCGTTTCCTTGTGTCTTTGCACAGGTGGACGGACTGAACTGCCCCGTCTGGTACAAGATACAGTCATAACCACAAACAACAAGATAAAAACAATCGACCTCATGCCTTTTAATGTTGAATAATTCCGATTTTTGGGACCAGATGGATAAGAAAACGCTGGTTCTTGCTCTCCTGCTTTTCCCTCATGATGCCTGTTCCGCTCACCTTCCCGTCTCCGCTGCCGCATATCAGAACTTCGCAATTCTGTCCGAAGGAAATTCCCATCCGTTCCCAAAACCTAATCAAAGTATATGCCCTCAAATAACTCAATTCATAATTTTGCCGATACGAATCCCTCGATGCCTGCCCTTCTATGATTAAAAGGTATTGCACACTGTCACTGGCAGTCTGGTCAATCAATCGCTTTATAGACTTGCCAGCATTGACCAGTTCCTGCCTGGTGAAATCAGACAAATTGCGCATTGAAGTTTCCCCTAAGCCAAACTCGACTTCCACGTTCAGGATATGCTTCCGATATTCAGGGCTATACCGGAAATAATTGCTGTCTATATCTTCTGTAGCCCGGTATATCTCTTGGATTTTTTCCAATTCATTCTTGGTGGCATTGGCTTCACGCTTTGCCCTGAAAGAAAGTGTCACTGCCAAGGCAAAGAGGACAAGCATGACAAAGAACAAGCTGGTCATCAAATCGGCGTAACTGGTCCAGAAATAGGACTCCCTTTTCTCTTTCATGGCCACAACCTATTTTGAATCGGCAACATCGTTTTCCTTTCCGGAAAGAGTCTTCGGCTTTTCCAAAGATTCTTTATTTTTGAAGACACCCTGAATAGAACGCACTCTTCCCCATATTTTCCCCAAGAATGTTTTCTGTTGAGCTTTTGGCGAAGACGGAGGCAATGCCATGCTGGATTGTTGTGGATGTTGAGCACCTTTAGGAACCAAGGCAACTTCAGGCTTATGCACCTGTTTGGCAAGCTTGCTCAAGGCGGCAGCAAGTTCATGAGTGAATTGCTGCATAGACTTTTGCGAAGCCACCATGCCGTCCTTCAAATCAAGCTGCAATTGCCGGATGGATTCCGTTACCTTTTTCAATTCCTGCATCATTTGGCTAACAGAAAAACTGTCTGCCAAGTCCCTCATCTTCGAATCCTGCGAACCCACATAGGCATTGAACTCGTCCAAACGTTGCTGGGTGTTTTCTTGCAATTCCCTGATGGCTTCTCCCAATGTCGAATCTATTTTTCCAATAACTTGGCTGATTTCAGCAGTTCTAACATCGGCTTCTTGCTTGTATCCATCAACTACTCCAAGCAACAAAGTTTTCCTGGATTTCAATTGTTCGTTTTCCTCTTTGAAGAAACGGCCCATTTCAACAATCAAGTCCGTGCGTTGCAAATAATCGTCCAACTTACTAGTCAACGACCTCACACGCTCTATATAATCCGTTGTATCGGCAATGGACTTATTGAAAACGTTCAAAGTGGACGTAGTGGACTCCAATTGGCTCAATATCTTCAAATTTGCCCCAGCCACTTTTTTCAAGTCAATCTGCTCGATCCTTTCCAAAATAGATTCTTGCTGCGTAAATGTTTGGTTCATGAGCGCAAATGCGGATTTAAGATCGGCAATGCTGTTTGAAAAATCCGCATTGAATATATCCAGATTCTGTTTCAGTGTCAAAACAGCGGAAGTCGTATTATCGGCAAGGCTGGGAATCAGGTATATCTGCAACCAGTCAAAGAAACCATTTTTCGTCTCTATGTGATGAACCCGGGCATTCTTGGATTTCAATGCCCCCACCGTGGTCAGCAGGATACCTACAATGCTGCTAATCATGGCCAATGCCACCCCGCCCAGCAGCGCCTTGATTCCGATGCTCGCCTTATCGGCATCAATGCTGAGCATCGAATCTATGCTCTTGGAAACAATCAAGTACCCGACCCCGACCAATATGCCGAACATTGTTCCAATCAGGCCCAAATACAACGGCATGGGCGTCAATGAAGAAATTTCTTCCTCCATGTTGTCGCACTTCCTGTCCACAATGTCCTTCATCAAATGAAAATCATTGACAACACCATGATGATTAGACAGATATCCATTAATCGTATCAAGTATTTTACAGAAATCCTCGCTAATCTGCGGATTTGAATCCGATAGCTGTATCGATACCGTCTGGGATTCGTCTACAGACTTTTGCAAAGTTTCCTCCAGCTTAGACGGGAATACATTCTGTAATCGCTTTATACAAAAGCAATTTCGACGAAAAACTTTCCATTGAAAGCCGATTATGACAAGTACAGCAGCGATAATTAGCACATAATGCCCGCTATGTTGCAAATCAACAGCCAAGTCCATCATACACAACATGGTATCAAATTAATAAAATTCAACTTGAGCCGGATCCACCAGCCTCCAAATGGTACCATCATTTTGTGCAAACCCTTTCTTTTTTGTTCGCAGACGGAATCCTCTCCCCTCCATCTTGCATGCCTCCATCAAAAAATTGGAATCCTGCACCACTTTTTGCATGGCACCTTGATATACTTCAAATCGAGCCTTGTCAGTTCCTTCCAAAAACAATTGGTAAATTGTTTTCCCTTGAACGGGTTCCGCTGTCACCGATATGAATATTCCGTTGGAACAAGCCCCCGCATATAGTGCGCGCATCGACATTTGGCCTTGAAGTGCAGCCTTTTCCATACCTTCTGCAAGATTCTCGTCCAGGCTTGCATCCTCCTGCGGCAAATACCTTTGCGCATCCTTCTGCAGCAAGCATTTAATCTCGGCGATCTCTTTTGCAATAATCTTAATATTTTCGTTTATAGACTGTTGCCAATCGCATAACGAGACCAATGCTTCTTGCATTTTATTCAATATGCCAGACATCTCTCCATGATTCGCAGGCCTCATAGCCTCTGCGGCCTGCGAATCCCTCTTTTCGCCAGTTCTATTCATGAAATTCAGCATAGACAGCCGTTGCTACATGGTTCAACATTCCTTTGAATGGCAAGAAAAAGAAGGTTTCATCCAAATTCTTTTCTTGCTGTTGCGTATTTTTCATCTCTGCTTGATGCTGGAAAAGTCCTTGGCGGACATATTGATCCAGATACTCCTTTGCAATATCCTTGATCCGGGAAGCAATGCCCTTCTTTGCCCCCATGCAATTATTGAAAAAATCGCCTCCCTCTGCATTATCCAATTCAAAAATGAAATCAATACATTTAATAGCAGACGACTCAATCTTGCTGACCAAATCATCATTCGACAGCCAAATTCCTTCACCATCAACAATACCGCCCCCTTCACATTGAAATTTCATGTTTCCCGAAACCATAGTCTCTTCATCTATGCCGACTAATGATTTCTTCAATTGATTGATCTCTTTTTGAGCCATCAAGGGAGGATTCAATGCGCCTATAATTCCCCCTTTGCACGTGGCTTTCTTGGGCTGTCCCTCAAGTATCAATTGCAATGGATTGTTTGACTTGTATGGCTGGTCGTAGACTTTTTCAAATATCAATCGAATATAGTCTTTCAGATTATCCATACTGCCCAAAACAGATATTGTCTTTGAGCCATTGCCACTGAAAGCTATCGTCAACGGCTTTTCTAAACCATTTGCTTTCATTAAGTTGGCAACATAATACAACAGCGAGCCATAGAAAAGGATAAACACGTATTTCAAATTGGCATCTCGTTCCAGCAGTTCCAAGAAATTCAACCCGGGGATATTGGCATATTCAGGGTTTTGAGATACGGAGAAGAAGTAGGAGACGACATCTTTGGAATTACCATTTCCATTTCCCATAATTGACCGCAGGATATCCGTGTTTATCTTATTGTCATCCATCTTATTTTCCATGACTTGACAATAAGATTGCACAAATCCGTTATTGGCTACTGTATTGTTGTATCCATCCCCAAAAATATCATTCGCGGCATACCTGAAAGAAGCAATGCAACGAGGCATAGCATTTTCGGCAATAAAGATATCGGTACTACCGCCTCCGATATCGATGGTAAGCACATTCGTAGCAGCTCCCTTTTTCTTTGTATAAAAAATATACGGGGCCTGCGATTCGGAAACAGCAATCACGTTGGAAGTTTGGCCGCTTATATATTTTTCATACAATTCGGACCACATCTTCTCCAAATTCCCTTTTAAATGAGGGGTCATGCTGACAGGATAGAACCATACCACCTTGGTTTTTTCCAAATCGCCTTGATTCAATACAACCTTTTGACGCATCATCAAAAACAGATTCTCCAAAAACATCCTGGTCTTCGTTGAAGCATCTTCACTCACATTCCACTTTAACTCCGTCTCTACCCGGGAACCCTGCGGAATCATCTTCTTTTCGTAAATAAACGCGACGTTGCTGTCGGCAAACGCATGCGCGGGCTGGTTAAAATTCATCTTGCTCCGATACTGCAAAACCGTCCGAAGCGGGAAAGAATATGTCTTTCCTTCGCCTATTTCATCAGGCAGGTAATTATCCACGAATGCACCTTCGATATCCTTATCTTCTTCAAAAATTCCTTTGTTCAGTCTCGTCATTTGCACATCTTTTCCTGGAACTTCATCAAAGGACTTCGAGGGTTGTCCGTTTACGGAATATTCAACATGCGTATTGGTAGTTCCGAAATCCACCGCAAATGTATAAGCATCACTGCCATGTCCCTTTTTAAACAGCGGAATCAAGGCAGCCTTCATTCCCTGCTGAAAATCCAATGAAATCCAATCAAATACACCAGAAACAATATCCGTTTCCATGCTGCAATTATCTATTTGCAAATCCTTTTCCCTGCGCACAATCCGCTCGCATGAAACTTCCTCGCCATTGTTCTTGAAAAAGCGCAAACGCAAATCATAGTTTCCCTTGTCAAACAGAGAGACGGTATAATAGGGCTCAATTTGGGCATCGAAAGCATACAGCGGCATAATGCCTAATCCGAATGTTTTCGATATCAGGCCACCTTTTCCATTCATTATTTTTGAACCCGGATGATACTCCTTTGTATATTCAATACAATTGTCTCTTCCATTGCCTTTTACCGGGATTAACAAAGTAACACTTACGCCTCCCCCAGCAATCCGGACAATAGATAACATAGACCGACCTCCAAGCTGATCATTCCTGCGCAACTCATCAGGCGTAAAAAACTCGAAAAAACGGTCTGTCAATGGAAGTAGGTATTTTCTATCTTCCTCCTTCATCTCCGGATCGCAAGGGTCAAAAAAGCCTTCTGAATTTATCGGAAGGACCATCTCGACAATCGTATCTTCAAGGAAATCGCCAATCGTCAGATAGGGATATTTGCTTCCATCTTGCGGAAGATAGCGGTCTTCCAATGCTGCCGGATCCTTGATTGGAACATTCTCCTTACCTGTCCAATCACTTGTCACATACCGCAAACGATTATAACGATTTCCTCCGGGCAATGGCAGTACGAGAGGTGTTCTCCCCTCTTTATAGCAAGTGGATACTATCTCAAAATCGCTCAAGACAGCCCCCTGCTTTTTGCAGAATATGGGGTGTCTCAGTATTTCTACTTCACTATTGTTATTTGCTCCAAAATTCAAGGGGGCATAATCTTTGTACGTCTCCCCCGTAACTTCATCTAAGGCTTTTTTTTGCTGATTGTCTAATTTTTGGTATGATATTCTCAGATAATCATATACTCCCTTGAACGCAGTTGAAAAGTCGGGAATAAACAAGCTCAGCGCCCATAGGAAACGAAAATAATTGAAATCCCTTTCATATAAGGGCTTGTAATCCGAGTCAAAAGCATAATCATCACCAAAAGCAATATGCTTGGAAATCCCAGACCAATCATTGGCCGTAGCCATAAACAAAGAGCAAGGAGAAGTTCCACCAATGATATTCAGAGGATAAGGTCTATCTGCCCCAATATAATTAAGCATATAGATACCGTCCAAATTCTCAAAATTGAATGCTGCAGCATCTTGCTTCAAAAACATGCGTAAAGAATCCGCCAAGCAAGTCTGGCCTGCCGATTGGTTTAGATTGTCGAGCTGCGATTTATCCCACTTGATGATTTCAATATTGGATTTGAATTTATCGTATTCAAAGAAAATCTGCCCGATATCCAACGCATCCGATACCAATTTATGATAAATAGTCCTCCCATCCAAATTATTAATATCCGATCTGGCTGCAATTGTCACCTGTTCAAACGCCGTCTTGACAATATTGAAGCGGGCAAACGGAGAAGGAATAGAGGTAATCTCTTTGCTTGCTTTTGCTCCATCCGGATCCTTGATACCCTGAACATCTTTGGGGGATATTACTTTGCTTTCAATCCATCCCGGAGCAGCAGTTGCTCCATCATGCAAGCGAAACATCCTATTATTGTTTGTATCTGCACCCATACCTTTTAAATATTAAATTGTTTATCAACCAATTCAGACGTTGCACCATAAAATCGATCCATGAATTTCTGCTCGTCTTTCCCGCTTTGCGACTTTGCGCTATTTAGTTCCCTGTCAAATAAGGCATAATCTTTTTTCCCAAGCACACCTTTGAAAATGCTTTTGCGGGGTTGTTCGGTTCCTTTGACAATGGAAAAAGGCGATTCCTTGGATTTTGAGAAATCGAACAGGTCGAGGCTTCGCTTATTTCCCTGCAACTCCTTCAGCCATTCGGCAAAAGAGTTTTGGAATTTATGCACTTCTTCAAAATAAGGCTTCTTGAAAAATTCCATATTCACTCCATCCTTGTCTTTTACCCATGACTGCGACACATAAGAGAGCCTGTCCCGATCTTGAAAATAATTCCGGAAAAGCGAAAAGCGTATCAAAGGCTTCTCTATGATTTCCTTTGTTTTGTCGTCAAAGTTGGAAAAATGGATATAATCTTCCATTTCCTTCATGCCAAATTCCTTATGTACAGTTTCCCTTCTTTTGCCCGCTTCCGGCTCCAAACTTGAATCAAAATCCAAAATTGCCAAAGCTGCCAAAAATTCAATCAGATGAGCATCATTCTGCTGAAATTTCCCCCCTTCGCAATTCTCATACATGGAAGCCTGTTCATCAGCCAAGTAATACAAATAGTCAAGCGAATTATTCTCACTAATATTATCATAATAATACAATAAGGCGGCCCGAGTCTTAGCAATGAATGTACTTGAATCTATAGCACTATTCTCATCTTGCTTGATACCAAAATAAGGAAGCACGGTCACAGCGCCTATGGTTGCCGCGTTGATATTAGCCGAATTCGGAATATTCTTGTCTTGGCTTCGCAAAACTTTAGTCAGCAATGGAAATCCGCTGGCGCCCGTTCCTCCGAATATGGAACTGACAATAAAAATCTTGTCTCCCTGACGAAAAGCGTTTGCAAATTCCTTGAATGCCTGCGATGTGGAAAACTGATTCAGCACCACGCTTCCCATATTTGGATTCCCTTTGAACCCTACCGTCATATCGGCATCCAGATTCTTTTTGGAAAACAGCAAGTTGACAAACGCTTGGTTCGCCTTTCCCATTCCACTTTCAGAGATATAATCCCTAAAATGCCCATTGCCCGTATTGATATTCAGCGGCAACTGGAAATGCGCTACGGATTCTTCTATTTCCTGCTCAAAAAACCGGCTGCGTTCTGTCTCCGAAAACGACAAGTCTTTTCGGATTTTATTGTAACTCCGCAATAAATCTGTAGCACGAGTCAAATCTGCGGCTTCTTGATCCGGATCAATGATAATTGGAACAATGGTATCCGACGAGGCTTTCACGCCAGAGGCCAATAGAAAAGTCAATGACCTCAATACTCTGGAACCGGTTCCGCCTATGGCAAATATGAACAATTTTCCCATCACATCTATGTTTAACGTTTATAATATCGGAGAATGTTTGCAATTGGAGCTACCCCATTTGATAAGAAAAGAAATAACCACAAAAAACATCGTGGACACAATGAAATTCGCGAAACCGAAGCCCCAGCAATCCGAAGAGTGAATTAATGTGGAAACGACTTCGCCATTAATATCCCTTTCATACAACAAAGATTCTGGAATCAATGGTGTATTTAGCGCCGAAAGAGTCTTGGTCGCTGCATAAAACATGTTAATCAGTCCATTTAACCCCAAGAAAACCAGCCAATGCCACCAACGGTTCCAACGCGGATTATTGATTACGTAATAATACAGCAATGCTATAACCGCCGAAATTGCTATCGCCACCACACCGAATGTGTTAAACCATATCCGGCCGGTATAATCCATTCCGTCAAATCCCCACAAATAGGATTCCAAATTCTGGCAAAAGAAAGCATTGAACCAACAGTACACAGTCCCAAAAAAATACATGATATTATAGTTTTAGTTGATTTTCACTCTTATTGTTGCATACGTATCATTATGCAATGTATAGGCCGCCCAAGCCCCTTTGAGCAGATAGGCGAGGCCGTATGTCTTCGACATCAGCGTATCCGATATCCCATCACCTATGGGGTCATCATATTGAACAACCCAGGAGGGCAACCTTTTCTTCAACTGTACATTCAGCGAGGAGGGCTTGACTATAGGAGAAGAAAACGACAGGGTATGTGTGAAACCAGGGTTCTGCGAACGACTGACCGTCAATTTGTAATCTCGATCTCCAAGTTCATAGTTTGCCGGATCCAACAAGTAATCTTCCGAGCAAAACAAAGCTTCCAAAGAAACATTGACGCGGAATGTCAACAGATTCGTTTCTATTCCCCGGACATTTTTCCTAGCATCCACAATGGCATGAGGATCCCGCCTATCTAAACGGAAATTCCCCGATCCAAGAACAATATTATAGGGGACTTCTATCGCATCCCTTGAATCTAAAAACAACGCATTCGCTGTTTTCCCTCGACTCAAGGTCTTCAATGAATAGGAGTTCACTAATGTTTGCAAACAGTCACTCGGCCCGGTTATCCAAATGAAATACGGTCGTTGGGCATCTATAGAAAAACGATCGTCATCCCGGTCATAATAATTTCCCTTAAATTCGGATTCAAGCCGGTAAACAATCAAGGCATTATCCGGATGCTTCCGCAGATATTCGCTAAATATATTCTGTATCCACGTGTCTCGCGATATATAAGATTCTTCTTTGGGAGAATAAAGGAAGTCCGACACTATCAAGGCTACATTGTCTTCTTCCATATCTTCCAAAATGGATTCTATCAATTCAGGCAATTCCGTGTTGCTTCTATCGCCACCTCTTGCACGAAAAGTCTGAGGGGTCAAATTCTGGATGAAATCTTCCAAGCTTGCCTTGTAAGGTATGATTCTCTTGTTTGCATAATAAAACTCAAGTTTTCCTCCATGGTTTCTTAACAGGGAACAATAATCATAGAGGAATTTCTTGAAATCGGTAGCCCCATTCACATAACCGTCCATACTGGCGGAATTTTCTATATAGACCTTGCATACGACAGGCTCATCATCTTGCTCGTTTGCCCCCATCGTCAGTTTCGACATGGATTCTTCCTGCCCGATGGCAGCCAATATCGTTTTCTGTCCCGTCTCTACTGCCATCGCGGCCGACCGGGACGGCTTGCATCCGAATAGGAGCAAGTCTGCAATGCAAATCAAGATAACCCAAAAATATTTCATATGCACACTATTTATCTATTCATACGGCGAACCCACGGTGGATATCAAGATCGACTTTCTGATTGCACACAAGGAAGGATATTCCAGACACGCCTTAACAAAAAAAGCGTGAAGCATTTGCCTTCCTTGCCCGGAATTCCGAGAGCAAAGAATACAGCAAGCGCTTCACGCAACTTACGGAAACTAAGATGCATAAAGAATCTTCCTGCCTCCTTGCCATTGAATTTCCTAGGTTCACCAGCGAAAGCAGTCAGGCCCGTAGGCCCATGGGGAAAACGCAACAAAGGTAACATTTTTCCTCATTCCTGCCATCGCTTTTCTATTAATGGCAAGATGCATCAAAAAGTAACCTCAAACCGAAAAAATACAAATCACTCTATCATCAGGAACGCGGCCCAGTAGTACGGGCTGGGATTCCATGCCTTCACTTTTTCCTGCGCCATGCGGAACGCCTCCCTCTTCGGTTTGCCGAGCAGGAGCTGCTTGTAAAACTCCCGCATCAGCAAGGAAGTAGCCTGGTCGTTCACCTCCCACAAACTCATCAACATACAGTCAGCCCCAGCCAGTTTGAAGGCCCACTGCAAGCCCCAGACCCCTTCCTGGGCAATATCGCCCAAAGCCGTCTCGCAAGCCGACAACACTACGATGGACAGACTGTCAAAATGCATATCGGCTATTTCCTTTGCCGTCAAGATGCCATCATCTTCCTCATCTGCATCTCCCAAGAGCCATGCCCGCTGCCCGCCGGAAAGAATCAGGCCGGAACGCTGCAAAGGGTCGATGCTCCTATCGGGGAAATGTCCGAGCCGGAACTGTTCGAAATAGGTTTCATCCCTTGCCTCCCCGTTCGGCACGAAAAAGCCGTGCGTGGCCATATGCAGCAATGAAACCGGACTGCCGGACAAAGTCTTGAACGAGGCTTCCGTACCCTCCATTCCCGTATAAAGTTTGACAGGAATGCCCGCCGAAGCCAATTCTCCCGCAATGAATTCCACTTCCTCTTTGGATTCCGGCAAGTAACGCCATCCTTGGCGGCTCAGGCTGTCATAGCCTTGGAAGTTGGAAGATGTGGCGGATTGCACGGTACCGTCCTCGTAAACCAAGCCTCCGTACAAGACCGCCAAGGCCAAAGATCGGGCATGTTTTTCTTCCCTTTGCAGGATTTCCCTTGTCGATAACAATTGGCGCAAAACGTATTTTCCTGCCGTTTCCTCCTGGGTGCTGAACAAAACGTCCAGATTGAGCCGGTTCAAGATTCCGGCCGAAGCAAAATAAATCGTATCGGATTCTTGCAAATACGGCAGCATGGGTCGCACTATCTTATCATAGACTTTGCCTGCCAAATAGCCCGAATAGACACGGTAGCCTTGGTTCATCATCTGTTCCAATTCTTTCTCTTGGCACAAATAAACCAAGACAGGACGAGACCATCCACGGCGAAGCAGCAAGGCCCAGTATGACCCTTCGCTTGCGGTCAGATTTCGGGCATCGGCCTCAAAGCCTTGGGCGTACACGAATTCTACCGCCAGAGTGTTTCCCGGCAAGCTTCTTTTTATGCCTTCGCTCGATACGCTTGCCAGACGCTCATAAATACCCTCTTGCCCAAGTTGCTGATGCAATCGGTTTTCCAATCGCAAAATGTCCATCGATTTTTCGAGCTCGGCCATCGCGTCCTGTCCATCTTCCTTCTGCAAACGCTGCCATTCCGCCCATAGGGACTGCGTTTCCGAATCCAATGCGGAGAGCGCCCGATTCCGCCATTGGGAGGAAGTCCAGAGCAGGATGGCCTTGGAGAAAAGGGCGGCATCATACAAATCCCGGCTAAAAGAAGAATCCGCTGCCACGCAAGGCTGCCCGTAATAGAACGCCAGCTTGTAGATTTCCTGCGCATTGGCTATGTACGCAGCCATGTCCGATTCGGTCAAAAGGAGCGACTTTGCGCCCAGGTCGTGCCTGAGGAAGCGGTCGTATTGCCTGAATAACGGCACGGCTTTGGCGAAATCGCCCTGCATATAGCAGGATATCAGCTGCAAAGATAGTGTCCGATAGTAGTTCTCATCCTGCCCTTGACCATCTTCCCAAGCTTCCATCGCCTGCGTAAAAAAGTTATCGGCCACCGCATAATCCTGTTGCTTGAGCCTGCACAAGCCCCGGCCGCTGAGGACTTGCGCCTTCATCCGCATCCAATCCGCCGGCAACGCCTGCATCCCAGTAGCAGAATGCCGGGTTTGGCTATGAACCGCATCGGGACCCGATTGCAATTCGGCCTCGCAAAGGGCATAAAGAGAGTCGGCTTCTTCCAAGGCTCCTGACTCCATGGCGGCATACGCTATATTGTACCAGGCATGGATTACGTCCACGGTCACTTGCTCCGGATACAATTCTTGGTAAAGAACACTGGCCATAAGCGCATGGTTGACAGCTTTATGATAGTCCTGCTCCACCAAGGAGGCATCGGACAGGGTCAAAAAATAATAGGCGGAATAGTGATTGATGGTTTCCAGATTGGAAATGGAATCCATGATGCCGCTGCCCCAGAGCACTTCAAGACCGATGCCGTCAAAGAGATTCAAATCGGAATAGAAGCCCACTCGTTGGTTTATCAATTCTACATAGTCCGGATTTTCAGTACCCCATGCGGCCGAAACAAGCTCCTCTGCTTGCAAAAGGCAATCTATCCGGGATTCCTCATTGCCGGCAGCACCGTAATAATAAGCCATGTCAATCAGGTTTCTCCATTGCGCCAGAATCAGTTCCGGCGCATTTTCGCTCACCCATCCGTTGGCTTTCCGAAGAATTTCGACCGCTTTTGCATAATCGCCCTGCGCGGCCCAGCAGGCGGCACGTACCCGAAGGAATCCCGCATGGTAACTCCGCTGAATCCGCTCGTTGGAAGAAGCGGCAAAGTATTTTTCGGCCTTTTCCAAGTTGGCAGCGACTTGAGGAAAATCATGGCGGGTCAGCCGACAAAATGCCAGATATGTATATGCCAAGGCCTTGTACTCCGGATTTTTGTCCAAAGGAAGGGCTATCATGCTCAGTGCATGACGCTCGCTTTCCTCGTAATAGCCCAGGTTCAAGGCTGCCACGGCCATTGCGTTGGCAAGGTTCGCCCGAATCATATCTTCGCCCATGAGCAAAGAGAGAATGGCAATATAATTCTCTTGGTTTTGCTGCAAGTTCGTGTACGCCTTGGAAAATTCGCCAAGGTAGATATCCAACAGGCAACGGAAATAGGACAGCCTGGCTAGGTCTTCCCGGATTTCCGTATATTCCATGTAATCATCGATGTATTGTGCCGCTTTGGCATATTCTCCTGCGGCCAGGCAGGCGGAAAACAGGGACCGATACAAGCCGATGTAGTCATGGGGATTGCTCCACAATTGCCGAGCCGATGCCAAAGCTTTTTCCAAATACTGGATGGCGTAATCGGGATAAGCGGCATCGGAAAAGGTGCTGGCGGCCATCATGCAGACGGTCATATACATTTCGGTGTTTTCTCCTATAGCCAAAGCGCAATCTTGCAGCATGTTGTCGTAGAGCCACAGGGCGGCTCTTTCCCCGCCTCCTGCCAAATACCGCGGGCCGAACTGATGCAAGCCGGTATATAAGGTATCCATCTTGGCAGGATCCGTGGAATATTCTTTCAGAAACCACTGAATCAACAAATTGCAGGATGCCGTATCGCTTTCTACCATCGCGGTCAGGGCTGCGTCTTCCAGCAATAAGTACCGGTACCTTTGCCGTGGATTTTCCCCCTGCTGGATTTCCCGCACGGCCAGCATATTCTCAAAGCAGGATTCGTATTGTCCGGTAACGGCATACAAAGGTATCAGTATCCTATGGTAGGCTTCGGGGCAAACGGCCAGCATCAAGTCCCTTTGGCTTTCGGCCAATGCAATGGCTTCTTCCATACGCTGCTGAGCCGCCAACGTCCGGACTTGTTGCACAGCCTCTATAAGATGCTGCGTGACATCTTGTTGCCCCTCCTGCGATACCGTCTGCGCATGGGATTGGCAAAAGCCGAGAAAGAAAAAGAAAAGGAGAGTAAGGAAGCAATACGTCTTGCCCCTCTTTCTATAATGCTGGAGATGAAAAATACAGAGATTTGGCCACATCGTCTATCCTATCCTTTATTGTCGCAAGGTATTTCGGGTTCAAAGGAATCGATTTCATCGTCTTCAAACGGAGCCGGTCTTTCTATAGGTTCATCGATGCCTTTGAGTCGGGCAATTTCATTTTGCAACTCGCATATCCTGCAAATATAAGTTTGATTCAGCCTTTTCAATTGCTTGACACGCGCTTGCAGTTTGGAAACCTGGGATTTTATACCTTTCCACAATACAGTTTCCTGAACCCGCATCCGGACTTCCTTGTAATCCTCCTTGGTAAGCTGGCAATCCGGCATATCCGCCACTCTCTTCTCCAAGACTTTGACCTTGTCTTCCAGCTCTTGGGCGTAGGATTTCCATTCCCCTACTTCCTGACGGGACAGCTTGTACAGGGCTTCTATCGGGATTTTTGCCAATGGCTGCTCCTGCTGCATTTCCACTTCGGATTCTCCGGACGGTACGGTATTCTGGTTTGTTGTCATGTTGAAAGTCATCTCCTTGGTTTAATAAAAGATACAAAGAAAGCCGCCTCTGACGAAGAAAACGGCTTTCGGCAAGGTTTACTACCATCCTTACTACAGGATACCTAAAAGGGATATCTCAAGATTTCCTTGTTTTCAAGAATTATTCCGGCAACCGAAATATCGTCCCCGCTGCCTTTTTGGGAAAGAATAGGCAAGAAATCCCGTATTTCTTCCTTCTCTTTTTCCAGCTTTTTACCACTCCTCCACCGAAAAGTCCGAAGGATTTCCTGATAAAATCCGAACATATCCGTATCGTTGGCAAAGCTGTCATCCACGCCATCGCTCGCCAGGAAAACCGCCCGAGGAAAATCGGTAGAAGAAAAACAATAGTGGAAGCGTTCCAACGGCTTTTCATCACATAAAGAAGTGGTCACATTCAAGAAACAACGCTCGTCCAATTCAATGGCTTGCTTGAATGTCCCGTCCGCTTGCTGGATGATGCAACGTCCATCGCCGATTTGCAAAGCCAGCCAGAAATGCCCGGGACAGACCAATGCCGCTATCAAGGTGGCCCCGTAGGCTTTCAAGGAATCCTTATCCTTGTCATCGCCCATCTTCAGCAAATCCTTTTCCTCAGATGTAAAAGGGTGCTTTTGAATGTCTTCCTTGACCCTCTCCTGCCAACGGTAATAAATGTTCTGGCACAATTGCGGCATGACATCCTGCGCAGCAGCCGACTTCATCCTCTCTAAAGATCGTCCTCTGCCAATGGATTCCAAGAAGTCTTTCAAGGCTCCAATCGCTGCTTCCACGGCAAACCTAGAACCGCGCTCGCTGCGGACATACCGGTCTCCCCCATGCCCGTCGCTGACCACGGCCACCCATGCGCCCAGCCTTTTCGCATTCGACCGCAATCTGAGAGCTCCTGCATCGTCCTGACAGACTTTTCCCGTCCTTTGATGGGAATAACCCTGCACCTTGCAAGCAAAGCACAGGGGTTCCTTCTTCCGTTTCATACTAATTGAATTCGTCCAAATTCACGTCTTCGATATTGTTCGTGTCCACGAAGTCCTGAACCTGTTCTATCACTTTCTGCTGCTTGCTGGCATCTTCCACCCCGCTGCTCTTGCTGTTCACCTGCGAGGAAGTCACGCTGACAAACTTGATAATGGCCCGCAAAGCCGCCTTGTTGTGGACTTCGAACACGGCTTCCGACGTGCCGGCAAACTGAGCCAGGACATTCTTGTCCGCATCATTCCCGATGGCGATGGCCACCTTGATAGCATGCTTGAACCAATTGTTCTTCTTGATCCGTTCCAAGGCGGCATCGAAATCGTCGGTCGGACCGCCATCGGAAAGAAGGATGATCACAGGCGCATAGGACCCAGCCGCTTCCTGCATGAACTGCGATTTGGACAACTTGCTGTTCAATTCATCCAAGGCACCGCCTAAGGCCGTCACGCCATCGGCCTGCAAATCGTTCCATTGGAATTTTTCGGCTTCAATGGGCTGAGGATACAGCCATTTCACATCCGAATCGAACTGAAGAGCGGCAATCTTGATGGCCGCATCGGGATTCGATACCGACAAATCGTTCAAGTCGGGAATGGTTTCCCGCACGGCTTCGTTCAAAGAACCTATCTTTTCCCCGTACATGCTTCCCGACGTATCCACCAGGAAGAACAAAGTCATTGTCTTTCTTGCAATAGCAACTCTGCTTGTGTCCATTTTGTTATATTTTTAATTGTTTAATTTACGCAATCTCAGCCGTAAAGCCATTTCCGAAGGCCAATTGGTTGCCTACCAGCATTGGAGCCGCCTCGCCGGGCGCAATATCGCGCGTGGAACCGCTCTTGGTGGTAAGCATCCATTTCCGTTCCGTCAAGTTCTTCAGGCCGAACAGCCCCGGTGTCTTCTTGCTTTCCACAAACTGGGCCCTGACGTTCATCAACTGGCCGTTGTTCTCGGTGATATAGCCGTGAACCCACTTTCCCGCACAAGGTGCCACCGAATACTTACCCACTTTGAGCCGAGGCAGCTGATGAATAGGCCGCCTGCAATCGCCGCACACAAAGGTCGAAATCGGTTCTATGAAAATCTCATGGTGGCAAGCCGGGCAAATAATCCTGTCGTGGCGCAAGGGCAAGAGCATGTCTTCGATCCATTGCTTTTCGGTGATACGGATTTCCGGATCACGCAAAGATTCCTGGCTGAATACCTTGCAAAACATATCCCGGACATATTGAGGATACTGCCCCCATAGATTCAGCACATTCGTATGGATGCCCGGCACGGGGCGGTTGCTTTTGTCCTTGGGGTCGTAGATGAACAAAGGCTTGTTGCCGTACAGTTCCTTTTCGTTCTTCTCCGTCATGCAGGCGCATTGGGATACCCGAGCCCCTTCCAAGGGATGGTTGTTGAAAAACAGCATGAACAAGATTACGGCCAGAGAAAAACTATCCGAGCGGATATCGGGACGCTTCTCTCCCCGGACCACTTCCGGCGCCATGTACCGGCATTTCCCGAGAATCCCCGTATTGTCGCCATAAGGAGCCACATTGTCGTTATCGCAAATCAGCACATTCCCGTTTTCCGGATTGATGAAGAAATTGCCATCGTTCAGGTCCTGGTAACTGAAGCCTTTCGTATGTAGCATCCGGAATCCGGCACAGATATGAATCGCGGCCTCGATCATCGCCCCGACTGTCTTGAAGCTGGTTTTGGCCAGCAGGAAGTCCCCGAATTCCCGGTAAGCGGGATCGCGCAGTTCCATCAAGTAGCCGAAACAGCCGTCCTGGTCCTTGGCCGTGAGAAAAAGCGGCCACAGGAAATGCCCGTCGGGAGCGCCTTTTTCTATATTCGACTTCAGATTGTCGTAGAACTTGTCGGAGGCTGGTTTGTGATACCATTTCAAGGCGTAGTTTTTGCCGCTGTATGCCACTTCAAAGACAACGCCTTGGCCGCCTTCGCCCAGTTTCCTCAGCACTTCGGCTTCGCCGCCGGTATTGATTCTTATCTTGTCTCCTTCCTTAGGTTTCATATTTTCCTTTCTTTTCGTTTCCATGCATTAATAACCGGGATTGCCCGAAGGTAACCTTTTGCCTGTCATTTCCCGAACAGGCCTTTCAATATCGAATTGCCGATTTTGCGCGTCAGGCCGTCTTTCGTGGTCGGGATGCCTGTCTTTCGGGCAATCTTGTTTTTCAACGCGCTGATGCCCAATGCCCTTTTCCATGAAAAGCTGACTCCCGGAATCCTCAATTTGCCGCTCATATCGATTGTTTTTGATTTTGGCTTTGCTTTATTTCGATGCCTTCCGATGCCATGCCGGCAGGAAAACCGCTTCAAGCCAATCGGCAGAACCCGTATTCAATAGATTGAAAAACAGGACATAGGCGTTATATACGGA
>JADIMZ010000101.1 GCA_017694335.1 Candidatus Pullibacteroides excrementavium | reverse complement strand
AGCCTGAGTGGCGGAATAGGTAGACGCGTTGGTCTCAAACACCAATGGGGTAAAACCCGTATCGGTTCGATTCCGATCTCAGGTACTGCAAAGCCGGTCTTTCAAAGGCCGGCTTTTTTCTATAAAGGCTTTTGTTTATTCGAAAAGGTAGATATCTTCGTTTTCGCGTTTCATCAGATAAGTTTCCCGGCCGAATTTTTCCACGAATTCCGGGTCGGAGAGAATTTGGTGGATCAAGGCTTCATTGTGCAGGATGTCTTTCTGGTAATAGTCCTTGGTCCGTTTCAGTTGCCGCAGTTCACGAGCAGCTTTGATTTGCGTGCCAATCGTGTTGGGCGACAGGAATCCGACCCAGAGGATGAAGAAAAGGGTTACAAGGATATGGTTCCGGTATTTCCATGCCCAGAAACGGTCTATGTTGTATCGGACAGTGGAAAAGAATTTGTTTCTGTTCATGCTTGTTCTTCTTTGAGGATTTTCAGGATTTCGTCAGCGTATTCCCGGCTGTTGCTTAGCCGGGGCACTTTGTTCTGTCCTCCCAGTTTCCCTTTCCCTTTGAGCCATTTATAGAACGTGCCTTGAGGCAGAGGAATGATTTCGGGTTGTTTCAGCAGCAAGTCGTCGGAACGTTTGGCTTCGTAGTCGCTGTTGAGGTTTTTGAGGCTGGAATCCAGGATTTCTGCAAAGGAGGCCGGATCGTCGGGCTCTTTTTTGAATTCGATGAGCCATTGATGGCGGGCTTGGTGCGTGGAATCCAGGAATACGGGCGCTGCCGTGTAGTCGTTGATTTCGGCGCCGGTACGAGTGCAGGCTATCGACAAAGCTTTGTCTGCATTGTCCACCATCAGCTCTTCTCCGAAGGTATTGATGAAATGCCGTGTCCGGCCGCTGATACGGAAACGGAGAGGGTTCAGGGATGTGAATACCAAAGTGTCCCCGATTAAATACCGCCATAGCCCGGCGTTGGTGCTGATGACCAGTGCGTAGTTTCTGCCTGTTTCCAAATCCGCGATTCCAATGGCCTGAGGTTTTTCCTTGTCCCATTCTTCCATGGGCAGGAATTCGTAATAGATCCCGTAATCCAGCATCAGCAGCATATCTTCGTTTTCCCGATCCTGCATTCCGAAGAAACCTTCGGAGGCGTTGTAGGTCTCAAGGTAATGGGCGGAAGGGCCGAGCAAAGACTCGTATTGCTTGCGGTAAGGCGTGAAACTGACCCCTCCGTGGATTAAAAGTTCCAAGTGTGGCCAGATTTCGTGCAGGCTTTGTTTCCCTGTCATCTCCAGTACCTTTTCTAGGAAAAGGAGTATCCACGAGGGAACGCCCATCAGGCTGCGCACATCCTGTTTCAGTGTGGCTTCGGCCATTTTGGGGAGTTTTTGTTCCCAGTTTTCCATCATGGCAATGTCCCGCTTGGGAATGCGTCTGCTTTCGGCCCAGAATGGCAGGTATTGGGTCAGTATGGCGGAAACGTCGCCGCAGTGGATGCGAGGGTTTTCTGGCCAGGCTCTCAAGCTGCCGCCCATGGATACGGTTTTCCCGGCGAAGACACCGCTCTCCGGGTGGGAACGCATGTAGAGGGCATACATGTCTTTACCTCCTTTGTAATGGCAAGACGCAAGGGCTTCCTTGCTTACGGGAATGTATTTGCTTTTGGCACCGGTCGTTCCCGATGATTTGGAGAACCATTGGATTCTTTCCGGCCAAAGGAGGCGGTTTTCCCCTTTCATGAGCCGTTCCACGTACTTTTGGAGGATGGGGTAGGTGATGACAGGGACTTGTTCCCGATATTGTTTCTCGTTGCGGATATCCGCGAACCGGTATTTTCGGCCGTATTCGGTGCTGGCTCCTTTGCGGACAAGGTATTCCCATTGCCGGTGCTGGATTTCTTCTGCATTCCGGGCATAGGAATCGATGGCTTCGAGCCGCTTCTTCATGAAGCTTGTATATACCGAATTGATGAACGACATCTTTCCGTGCAGTGTTTTGAAGCTGTTATTTTGGCGCTATCTTTATCAGGAAGGCGGCAATGAGGCCGTAGATGATAATGGGAGTCATGGCCGCCAGCCAGACCGGCATTGCTCCGGAGGTAGCAAAGACTTTGGCCATCTGCAGGAACAAGATAAACGTGAAAGCCAAGGCGATACCGATGGCTAAATTTTTTCCGATTCCTTGCCGGCTCTTTTGTGAAGACAAGGCTAGGCCGATGAGCGTCAATATGACAGCGGTGAGGGGATGCAGGAAACGTTGAATGCGCTCGTACCGGTAATAGACGACCAGGCTGCTGCCCCGGAGCTCCTCTTTGTCTATCAGCGCGTTCAATTCTTTGAAGTTCTGCTCGTCCACTTTGGTGTAGTCGGCTGCGAAATCCAAAGGCCGGACAGGGAGTTCCATTTCGATATAATTCCCTTTGGCGACTATCTCGCTATCAGGCTCTAGCTTGCGGTCCACGTAAGAAACCAATTTCCAGATATTCTTGGCGGAATCGTAACGGATGTTCTGTGCGCTCAGTTTCTCTTGCAGCCGGTTGTTTTCAATGACTTCGCGGGTGAACCGGTAGCCTACGTTGGAACGGAGGTCGAAACTTTCCACATAATAGTAGGTATTGCTATCGAACTGGATATGGATGTTCGTATTGGAATTCTGATAAGGCTTCTTTACATAAACCCGTTCGAAGGCGATACGTTCCTTGTTGACATCCGGAATCACGAAATTGGCCAGAAGCAGGTTGAGCAAACCGATGAAAACCGCGCACAGGATATAAGGCACCATCAGGCGGTAAAAACTGATGCCGGAACTGAGCATAGGTACGATTTCGGTATTCTGCGCCAGGCGGGAAGTGAAGAAAATGACCGATATGAATATGAACAGCGAACTGAACATATTGACGAAATAAGGGATGAAGTTGACGTAATAGTCGAAAATGATGGCTTTCAGCGGAGCGTCCTTTTCCAGGAAATGTCCCAGTTTTTCGGAAATGTCGAACACCACCACAATGACGATGATCAGTGCGATGGACAAGAAGAAAGAGCCCAGGAACTTTTTGATGATGTACCAGTCTAGTTTACGCATCTTTTTGGTCGGCTTTTTTTGCGTTTGCGTTCAGGAAAGCTTTGGCCCTGAACAGATAAGTCTTGATTGTGCCCATCGGGATGCCTGTCCTGTCCGCAATTTCCCGGTATTTGAGCCTCTCTATGTACCGCATCTCAAATACTTTCCGGTAGCGTTCGGGAAGCATGTCCAGCATGTCTTCGGCCCGAAGCTTGCAGCTGTCGGAGCAGCAGCCTTCCTCGTCCAGGATTTCCTTGTCCAGGGGAGAGGTTTCCGGCGAGAGATGTTCGGGAGTCAGAAATCTTTCATTTCCGGGATTTTTCCCCTTTCTGCGCAAGAAATCGATGCAGCTGTGGTTGGCGATATTGTACAACCAAGTGCTGAACGCATAGCGGGGATTGTATGAGGACAGGTTGTTGAACACTTTGGTGAAGACTTCCTGCAACAAATCCTCGGTTTCGGCTTCCATGCGGAGGCGATCCAGCATGAACTGGAAAAGCGGCTCGTGGTATTTGTTGACCAGTCGGGTGCAGGCGTTCTGGCTGTTCTCTTCCATGATACGCCTCACCAGCTGCCGGTCTTCGTCCTTGTCTGTCATCTGCGTTTAATCCTTGCTATGAGGGCAAACAACAAAGATATATATAAAAATCCATATACGGGTAGAGCGAACCAAAACAATCCGCTTTGGAACCGTTTTCCCGCCTTTTGCATGGAAATGGCCTGGTAACAGAAGTGGAAAATGCCGATGCTTATGAAATAGAAAAACCAGGAAGGGAATGGCTGTGTCTCCAGTTGGCCAAGTTGGAATCCGAACAGGATGCATCCGGACAGGAAAGTCAAGCTGAAGAGGGATTCAAGGGCGTGGTAAGATCGTAGGATGCCGGAAGCGAGTGTCTGTTGGAAAGAAAGAATGTTCTGGTAGGCTTTTTCGGCTTTGGCTGTCGGGACCGGCAAGGCTGTGACGGGAATTACCGTGGCTTCAGCGGACATTTGGACCTGGACATCTTGGCTTGACCCTATGTGTTTGGCAAGCAGGTCGAAATTTCCGGTTTCTATCGCATAACTGCCTGTGTATCCTTGGTGCTCCAGGAAAAAGTCTTTGCGGTAGGCTATCAGTGGCCGTTCGGCAGTGAATGCTTTTCCCTGAAGAGCGAAGCCGGTATATTCTATCCGTCGTTCCGTTTCGAGGAAATGACGGAATGAACAGATTTTCTTCGGGTCGTTCTGGCTGACAACCCTTCCGATCACCACCTTGACATCCTTGAAGAAGGCAGCTTGCATGGCCTCGATGCAATGCGTTGAAGCCGGGCGGTATAAAGGGGATGTGAGTATGACGCAATCGTATCGGGCGGCCCGGACTCCGATGGACAAAGAGAATTTTTCTTCGTCAAAGAAATTGATGCTTTGGTTGGCGTTTACTTCTCTGAGCATGGGGTACTGCCGTCCCATGCTTTCCAGTAGAAGGTGCGTCTCCTCGTCTGTTTTTTCATGGACGACAATGACTTCGAATTCGGGATAATCTTGTTTGAGCCAGAACTCCAGGTTCTGCTTGAGGGATTCGTAATGGTTCTTGCCGGAAAGGACGATGGAGATGCCTTGCCGGCTGGGCCCGGTCGGGATGGAAGGGTATTTGGGGATAGGACGGTAGATTTTCCAATGGAAAAGGAATGTCCCCAATGCGGATACCAGAAGGAGTGCCAATAGGATGTATTCCCAAAACGAAGGTTCGAATCTGAATTCCATGGCTGAAATTTTGCAAAAAAACGGGTGGAGCGCGGTCGTGAAAAGGGCGCAAAAGTAATCAAATTCCGTAATCTTCTGACTTGAGATGCGGGACTGTGTAGCGGCGAATCGCTCCCATTGTGTATCTTTGTGAACTTATAGGAATGCTTTTGCGCGCTTGGATGTGCAGGCTTTCGCTTCATAACAACATAAAGAAATGCAGTTTACCCTTCAAGCACAAGATTCCGGCAGCAAAGCCCGTGCCGGCTTGATCAAGACAGCACATGGTGAAATCCGGACGCCTATATTTATGCCGGTGGGTACCGTCGGATCGGTCAAGGCGGTACAGGTGACCGATTTGGCAGAGGATGTAAAGGCCCAGATTATTTTGGGCAATACTTACCATTTGTATCTCCGTCCGGGATTGGACGTAATCAAGGCGGCTGGCGGGATTCAGAAATTCAATGCTTGGAACAGGCCCATGCTGACCGACAGTGGGGGATTCCAGGTCTATTCTTTGGCGGGGACCCGCAAGATCCATGCCGAGCACGGAGTGGAGTTCCGTTCCCATATAGACGGTTCGAAGCATTTGTTCACGCCGGAAAAAGTGATGGATATCGAGCGGGTCATCGGGGCGGATATCATGATGGCTTTTGATGAATGTACCCCTTATCCTTGCGAGTATGAATATGCAAAGGCTTCGATGAATATGACGCATGCGTGGCTGGACCGTTGCGTGAAGCGATTTACGGAGACGGACCCCGTATATGGTTATGAGCAGGCCTTGTTTCCTATTGTCCAAGGTAGCACTTACCGGGATTTGCGGCGGATTTCGGCCGAGAAGGTGGCTTCGGTGGAAGTGGCGGGCGGCTGTGCAATCGGCGGTCTTTCGGTAGGCGAACCGAAAGAGGATATGTATGAATTGACGGAATTGGTTTGCGATATCCTGCCCAAAGACAAGCCTCGTTATCTGATGGGGGTGGGTACGCCGGAGAATCTTCTGGAAGGGATTGCCCAGGGAGTGGATATGTTCGATTGCGTGATGCCGACCCGCAACGGACGCAATGCGATGCTGTTCACTAAAAACGGTATCATGAACATGAAGAACAAGAAATGGGCAGAGGATTTTTCTTTGATTGAAGAGGATGGGGCCAGCTATGTGGACAGGCTCTATACTAAGGCGTACTTGCGGCATCTGTTCCATTCTCAGGAATATTTGGCAGCCATGGTGGCCAGTTTGCATAACTTGGCGTTTTATCTATGGCTGGTCGGTGAGGCTCGCCATCATATCCTGCAAGGGGATTTTCCGGCTTGGAAATCGGCTATGCTGGGCCGGGTGATGCAGCGGTTATGACAAGGCGTGACGCAATGAGAAACTAATGGTTAAGTGTAAGTATTTTCTTTGTTTGCTGATAGGGTTGGGCCTGCTTCCGTGCGGGTTTGCCATGCGGCCCGTCGATTCCTTGCACTTGCCGGATTCCTTGAAAACAGTCTATGAGACGGTTGTGGATGGCAAGGAACCGGATATGGAAAGTTTGATCGGCCTTGTGGAGTTCCTGCAACGGAAAAGGGAAGGCTACGATTATGGTATTCTGTTGAAAGATTTCCTGCTGCCTATGGCCCGGGAATCGGCTTCTTCCTATTACAAAGCTTATTCATATTATTTGGCAGGCGTGTATTTCATGCAGAAGGACGATTTCGAGGAGGCTTTGCTGTACTATACGCAGGCTTTGGACGCATGCCAGCCTGGAAAGGAGGATATGCGTTTGAAAACATTGGAAATCAAGCTGTATTTTGCTATCGGGGCCTATTGGTATTCATTGGGAGATTTGCAGAAAGCATTGGAGTCCAATGAAATGGCAAGGGCTTTGAACCGGGAGGCCGGGGATTCGGTGTTTGATGCCTACGCTATGAATAATACGGCTTTGGTTTATTTGGCTTTGAATGAAAATGAAGTCGCGTTGCCTTTGTTTGCCAAGAATCTGGATCGTATGAGTATCCTTCCGCCGGATGTTTACCCTTTGACCTTGACCAATATGGCGATTTGTTATATTGGATTAGGCAAAGTCGATTCGGCACTGCCTTTATTGTCGGAGTCCTTGTCGAGGGCCCGAAAATCGGAGGGAAATTATCGATTGTCGAACACGTATTACTATATGGGAAAGGCTTACGCGCTAAAGGGAGATAATGTGCTGGCTATGCAGTATCTGGAAAAAGGCGTGTCTGTGAGCCGGCGGTTTGACGAGTGGGAGGTGCGGGTTCGGATATGGATGGAGGGGGCCGATATTCTGAAGAAGGAAGGCCGTTACGAGCAGGCTCTGGCTTTGGTGGACTCGGCCTTGTCGGCAGCGACGCTTGCCAATAATTTGCCATTGCAAATGGCCGCTATGGGGATGAAGAGCGCCTTGAACGATTGCTTGGGGAATGTGGGAATGGCCTATGCGTCCTTGAAACAGTATCTTGATTTGGTGAAGAGGACCAATATGGAAGAAAACGAGCGGCAGGCTCGCCGCCAATTGCTCCAATCCGAATTCGAACTGGCCCGGCAGCGCATGGATTTTGAATACAAGAACCGGGAGCTGGAGATGCGGAACCGCATGAACCGGTATGTGTACGGTTTTGTCATTTGCAGCCTGGTTCTGGTCTTCGGGATTCTGGTTCTCCTTTTCTATTACCAGAAGAAGAAAGTGGAGCAGAAGAATCAATTGTTGGAAGAAAAGGCCTTGAAGGATAAATTGGAATTGAAAGAGAAGGAGCTGGTTAACGAAGTGATGCTGAGGATGTCTAAAGACGAGGTCCTGAAATCTACCATCAAAGACTGGCTAGTTGCCGGGATGCCTTGCCGGAAAAGGAGCGTTCTGCCTTGTCTCCTTTGATATGGAAGTTGAGGCGGTCTCTCAATGCCAATATGCTGGCTGAGTTTGAGGCTTCCTTTTCCCAGATACACCAGAGTTTCTTTGAGAACTTGCAAAAGGATTTTCCCCGTCTTACTCATGCCGAGAAACGGCTTTGCGCTTTTATTAGGCTGAACCTTAGTACTAAGGAAATAGCCATGGTGATGAACCAGGATCCTAATTCGGTCCGGATTGCCAGGGTGCGTTTGCGTCGCAAATTGGGATTGACATCGAAGTCGGAGTCATTGTCCGAGTTTCTTTCCCGTTACTGAGCTTGTTCCCGCCCTTGCGTACTGAAACGTATTCCCGTATCTTTGTTTTCTGTATTTAATTTCCTTTGTATTATTTATTTATATTTTTCTGTATCCGTTTTGTAAACGTAGGTTTTTATTTTGTATCCATTCTGTAGCCTTGACAGGTGAGGGTGAATCGCGGCATATTTTTAATATCGCATCCAAGAGTCCCGCTCATTTCTTTGGGCGGGAAGAAAAAGCGTTTGTGTTTAAAAATGAGAAGGTATGAAAAAGACGAGTTTGTTTTTGATGATGCTGTTTGCCAGTAGCACCGCATCTTGGTCGCAAGTGACGGAAGATTTTGAAAACGATTATTTTCCACCAAAGAATTGGACTGTGGTCTATGCCAACCCGGAACTCCAGGCTGATGGCTTGATGTCGTTGGCAGACAATCCGGACGGGAGCGGGGGAGGTAAAAGCTTTCTTTTTTCCAGCCCCGCCGGATTTCCCGACAATCCCCAACAATATTTGATCAGTCCTTGCCTGGATGTGTCTTCGGAAGCGGTATTGGGTTTTCAATATTGGGTTCCCATGGATTTTTCGGGTAAGGGGGCGGCTTATCAAGTGGGATGGTCTGTTACGGGGAAAGCCATAGAGGATTTTACTTGGTCGGAAACCCACTATGCCGGAGAGGAAGAACATTGGGCGGAATACAGCAAGGAGGATTTGCCGGCAGGGACCAGGTACATATGTATCGCGTTTGTGGATGAAACCGCCAATAAAAGATTGTATGTGGATAATGTGGCTTTGCCGGCATTGGCTCCGGTGAGCTGCGACATGCCGGCTAATCTGACTTATGATGCAAGCACGAATACCTTGCATTGGGTGGAAACGGGCGTTTCCTCTGATTATGAAGTGGTGTATGGTGCCGGCGCGGATTTTGATCCCGAAACGGCAGTGCCGGTTCCCGTGTCGGGGCAGACCTTGTACACGATTACGGAATTTGAGCCGTTGACCTTCTACAGCGCGTATGTTCGGGCTGTAAGCGGGACAGAGTATTCCGATTGGAGCGGTCCGTTCCGTTTCACGACCCGTCAGCTTCCGTTGGACATTCCGGTATTGGAAGACTTCTCTTCTTTGTCGTACGGAATGGATATGCCGGAGAACATGGCCTATGTGTCCCGTCCGGGAACTTTGTTGGATGTGGCCACGTATGGTTATCTGGTTCAGGATGGCTATGGGGATAGCAAATTCATGACGTTTGAAGAACCTTCGCAGGCCGGTAAGAAATTTGATGAATGGATCATTTTGCGTGGGGTCAATGTGGAGGAATCTGTTTCGTATGACTTCTCTTTCTATTTGCGTACCAATGATATAGTGGGAATCGATTCCATTGGGATGTGGGTGGGAGATGCTCCGTTGCCCTCGCGGATGGAGGAATGTTTCGAGGTGATCAAGCAGCCTGTATCGGCCGAATATGTGCAATATACGGGTTCCTATATGGCGGAAAGCACGGATGTGAAGTATTTCGGCTTGCGGATTATGGGAAAAGGTAGCGGTACTTTGGGATATAGCGCGTATCTGGCTTGTTTTGATAATCTTGAAATCGGGCTTACGCCTCCTTGTCCTGCGCCGCGCCAAGTGGCATTGCAGACGGTGGCAGCGGATTCGGCTTGGATTTCCTGGGAAAAGACAAGCGATCCGGAACTTTTCTGGATAGAAGTGGATAAGGTGCTGCCGGATACAGTGTCATTGTGCTCCCTGTTTTCGGTGGAAGGGGG
Organism: Candidatus Pullibacteroides excrementavium; assembly: GCA_017694335.1. Taxonomy (GTDB): domain Bacteria; phylum Bacteroidota; class Bacteroidia; order Bacteroidales; family P3; genus Pullibacteroides; species Pullibacteroides excrementavium. The sequence continues at coordinate 48,083 of JADIMZ010000101.1, read as the reverse complement.
AGAACGTTCGGTGTGCATCAAGGATCTTGCTTCCAGTACGGAATACCAAGTCCGTGTGCAAGCGGTTTGCAGCGGGGGGGCACATCGGATTCAGTGGCTTCCGAATGGTCTTCGCCCTTGGTTTTTAAGACCGAGTGCGGCTTGATTGATGAATTCCCGATGACCGAAAGTTTTGAGGATTTTGGCAATGGATGCTGGACCACATTGGGTTATACGGGCGGGCAACTTGATGAGGATTGCCGCTGGGAGGCCTCTTCGTCCAATTCCTGGTACTTCGCTCCCTATACGAACGGGGCTTTTGACGGGACATATTCCCTTTTGTATTCGTCGTATTACCATGATCCGAATTCGTATGGCGAGCTCTATAGTCCGGAAATGGATATGGGGGATGCCGATTTTTCGGCGCTTTCGTTCTATTGGTGGAACAGTAATCCCTGCGATGGGAGCAGCTCTGCTTATGAATCAGGGACAACCTCGTGGATTTACGTGTATTATACCATGGATGGCAGTGAATATGTGTTGTCCGACTCCATCAAGGCCTGCGGTTGCGGTCAAACTGGCAAGGATGCCTGGATGTATTATGAGAGGCTGCTTCCGATAACGCATAAAGGCTATAAAATCCGAGCTGTCGGGAGTTGGGGCAATTCGGAAATACAGATAGACCAAGTGCGGGTAAAAGCGTTTGATTCTGTAGATGTTCCGGCCGTCGGGGCTTTGAGTCAAGAAACCGATCTGAATGATGTGCGGCTTCGTTGGGGCGGGGTTCCGGCATCGCAAGACAGTTTGTTCCAATTATGGAACTACATCGTGTACCGGAATGATGTAGCCATAGACACGGTTTTCGATACGGTTTACGTGGATGAGGAGCTGCCTGTAGGAAATTTCACTTATTATGTGGCCGCCGTTTACCAATCGGGCTTGGTTTCGGAGACCAATACCGTGGATGTGGCTATTGCCGACATGACGGTATACACGGTTCGTCTGTCTGTGAACTTGCCTGAAGCCCGGCTTTCGTTGGATACGGGTGTTTATAACAGGGCGGCCGGACAGGTTTTCGAAGTGGAAGCTTTGCCGGAAGAAAACCGTTTGGTGTTTGAGCATTGGTTGATTGATGGCCAGGAAACCGTGGATTCCCTTGTCTTGCATCGGGTCGTGGAAGCGGACCTGTCGGTGTTGGCTGTTTTTGACTATGTGGAATATCCGGTATCGGTTTCCAGAGAAGGACAGGGGGAATTGAATTGGGAAGGAGACTCTGTGGCTCGGGCCGGAAGCGAATGGCAGTTGGAGGCTACTGCGGCAGAGCATTGGCTGTTCTCGCATTGGGTGGTGAACGGCGATTCCTCTACGTATCTTTCTTTCATGCTGGATTTTGTTTTGGAAACATCGATGGAGATTAAGGCGGTCTTTGTGGAAGAGGAAGAACCGCAACCGGAAATGTATACGTTGACGATAACTAAGGTTGGAGAAGGGGAAACCACGCCTTCGACAGGCGAGTATACGTATGAAGCAGGGTCGAATGTGGAATTGAAAGCCGTGGCGGCCGAAAATTGGCATTTCGTAGCTTGGGTTGTCGGTCAGGACAGTGTTCGGGCAGCGGATACGGCTATCGTCATGACGGGCGACTTGGCAGTGACGGCGGTCTTTGTCGAAAATCTTTCAAATGAGAATCCGGCTGCTTGCCAATTCAGGATTTACCCGAATCCGGCTTGGCAGAATTTCGTGGTGGCCAGCGATGAGATGATTCTGCGGTTGGAAGTGTTCGATGCCGCAGGACGTTTGGTCTTCCGGCGGGAGAATGTGAATACCGATAGGCTGGATGTGGATGTGTCCGCATGGCCCGATGGGGTTTATTTTGTCTTGGTGTCGGATTCGAAGAGGCAATCGGCTGTCCGCAGGATGGTGGTCGGTCGTTAGGCGGATAGAGCGTTCTGAGCTGCAGGCCGTTCCCGGGATTTGCCGGGGGCGGCCTGTGTTGTATAAAATCGCTATTTTTGCACGTTTTTATGTTCGATTATGGAATGGACGGCGTACCTTAGGATTGGATTTATCGTGGCGGTTTACCTTTTGGGGCCGTTTTTCATTATCTGGCTCTATAAGAGGTATAAGGCCTTGTCGAAGGTAGGAACTATCGTGCTGGCATACGCCTTGGGGATTATCTTGTCGTTGAGCGGCATCATGGACGATGCCTGGGTGGGCGATGCGGTTCTGGTTTCCTGGCAAAGCACCTTGCAGACGCTTTGCGTGCCTTTGGCCATCCCGCTGATGCTGTTCTCGGCCGATTTCAAGACTTGGACAAGAAGCTTGAAGAAGACTTTTGTGGCGTTTTTTTGCGGCGTGGTGGCCATTACCTGCGCGGTGTTTTTGGCCTACACTTGGTTCAAAGGCTTAGGTATTCCGGAATTGGACAAGGCGGCCGGCTTGATGATGGGTTTCTATACGGGCGGCACGCCTAATGTGGCTTCCTTGAATATCGCGTTGCAGCCCTCTTCCGAGACTTTCATCATGGTCAACACCTTTGAGATTTTCATCACGTTTTTCTTGCTAGCTTTTCTTGTGGGAGGCGGTTTCAAGCTGGTACGGAAGGTGTTGCGCTACCTGCCTGATGAACTGGCCGAGCTTCAGGGAGGTGCGGGGCAGAGTCGTAAGATGGCGAGGACGGAAAAGGCGTTGGCTTCTTCTGTCGGGACGGAAGCTTCGGATTTCGAGAATTACGACGGTTTGTTTACGAGGCCGGTTTTGAAGAAGCTGTTGCTGCCATTTGGCTGTTCGTTAGGCATTTTTGCCTTGGCGGGACTGTTGAGCCTTTGGCTGGTTCCCAAGGATTATCAAGTGGTTTCGGTCATTCTGGTGATTACGACCTTGGCTATCGCGCTCTCGTTTTGGAAGAGACTCAGGAACACACCTAAGATGTTTGAATTGGGGATGTACTTCATTCTGGTTTTCAGCATTATCATTGCCTCCGATTTTTCGGTGGCCGAAGTAGGTTCAGGGGCATACGGGCTGATGGGTTTCATTGCGGTCATCTTGGTGACAACCTTGCTGATTCATTTGATTCTGGCCAAGATATGCCGGGTCGATGCCGACTTGTTCACGATTTCGGCGGTGGGCTTGATTTTTTCCCCGCCTTTCGTGCCGACGGTGGCCAGTCAGATGAAGAGCCGCCGCTGCCTGCTCAGCGGTATCGTGGTGGGCTTGTTGGGTTATGCGGTCGGCAATTACTTAGGGGTGGGGATGTATTACGTTTTGAATTCGGTGTTTTAGGAGGCATGAGCCGGGGAGGGACGATCCTTGTCCTGTTCGCCGCCATATCGGTAACCTTGTGGGACAACGTATTTGAATATAATTGGAATCCTTATGGTATTCTTCAAGATAGTCGAAAAGAACTCTTTCTGGTACTGCTTCTTTAGGAAGTGGCTTTCCTTGATTTTCAGGTATAGCTATTGCGGGAATTTTTATGTGCGGGGGCGTAAGAACGTTCCCAAGGCAGGAACTCCTGTCATGTTTGTCAGCAATCATCAGAACGGGGTCATCGATGCCTTGAGCATTCTGTTCGCGATGCCGATCCGGTACAAGGTGGTGTTCCTGGCAAGGGCGGATGTGTTTAAGAAGAAATTGACCGCCAAGATTTTGAATTTCTGCAAGATTATGCCGATATACCGGCAACGGGACGGGCGGGATAACTTAGGCGAGAATGCGGCTATCTTCGATGAGTCGGCCAAATTGATAGACAGGGGCTATCCGGTGGCTTTGTTCCCGGAAGGCCAGCATCAGGAAGGGCACTATCTTGGGCCGGTCAAGAAAGGCTTTGCCCGGATCGCGTTTGAGGCGGCCGAACACAACGGTTTCCCGGATAATATGTGGATTGTGCCGATTGGCAATCATTACGAGGATTATTTCATGCTCAGGCCGCAGGTCTGCCTGAGTTTTGGCCAGCCGATACGTTTGAGCGATTATTACGAGGCCTACAGGGAGAATCCTCCCCGGGCGATGGCCGGTTTGGCCGAAGAAGTGCAGGAGAGGATAGGGGGGCTGATGCTGGACATCCCCGACCGGGCGCATTACCCCTTGTACGATAGCCTGCGGGCTGTGGTGAGGAAGCCGGTTTGCGCTAAGCTGCGGTTGAAGGATTATTATTTCCCGGACGATTTGGAGGCAGACCGTTATTTTGCCAAGCGTCTGCGCGAAAGCCCGGAAGAAGAGTTGGTCGAGGTGCGGAAGCGGGCGGAAGAATGCCGGCAGGGGATGGCCCGCTTGAAGATAGGGGCAAGGGAAGTGGGTAGCCGGGTCTCGCCTTTGGTCTTGCTGCTGGAGTTCCTGGCTTTGGCGGTGACCTTGCCGGTAATGCTGTACGGCTTGCTGTTTACCGGCCTGCCGGTGTGGTTAGGGCGGCGTCAAGCCAAGAAGATGGTGGCCCGGATCAAGAACCCCATGTTGCAGAGCAGTTTCGACTTTGTCTTGAACCAGATTATCTATACAGGTGCTTTTTATCTAGTATATATTGTCTTGTATTGGTGCTTCTTCGATTCCGTCCTGACGTTTGTGATGCTGCTGGCGACCTGGGTGCTGTCGAGGATGTTCTGGATTGATTATTTCCATTATGCAGCGCATTTCGCCCGCCGTTGCCGGGCCTTGTTCCGCTTCCGGGCGGTGAGCCGTTTGCGTCCGGCTTACGAATACTTGGCCGCTTGGGCTACCCGGTAGGCGTATTTTTACGGGAAAGCCGGGAAGGGGGTGGGAGGCTCTGGGCAGCAGTGCTTCGTTTATTGTCCGAGGCTGGCAATGTAGTCGTCAATGGACATGTCCTCGTCTATCTGTAGTTTCTTCTTCAGCAGGTAGCGGTTGGTCTTGATGGTGGCCGGGAGAACGGCTGTCATTTGGGCGATTTGCTTGATGTTGAGGCCGATTCGGATGTAGGCGCAGAGCTTGAGATCGTTGGTGGTCAGATTAGGGTGCTTCTCCTTCAAGGTATTGAAGAAGCCTGGATGCACTTTCTCGAAATGAATCTTGAAAGAGTCCCATTCGTCTTCGCTCTGTATATGACTGGTGATCATCTTTCTCAGCTCCGATTCCGATGTATTGCTCAAGTCTCCTTTGCTTCGCATCTTTTCCAATTGCGTCAAGACTTGTTGGAGGAAACTTCTGTTTTCGCTTAGGATGAGCATGTTCGAACTCAATTCCCGGTTCTGGTAATCCACTTCCTGCTGCAATTGCTGGGTCTGGAGCTCTTTGTTCTGCAAGGAAGTTTCTGCCAATTTCTTTTTTTGCCTCAGATAGAGCAGTATTACCAGCAATATGATGGCCAGAAGCGCGATGCTGACCGTGACCAAGGCCGTCATGCGTTTTTGCAGCGACATTTTCTGGGCTTGGATGGCCAACTGGTTTTGGTATTCGTTGATAGCCAGGCTGTTTTCTTTCCGGTTAATCTCGCCGACTGTGGAAGAACCGCGTACTTCCTCCTGCAGGTTATAAAAACGGACCATGTTTTCATAGGCATCCTTGTAATTCCCTTGTTGCGCATAGCAGGAAGACAAGCCCATGAGCGTAGGTATAAGCACGTTTTTCAAATGTTCCTCTTCGGCGTTTTCCAAAGCGCGTTTATAGAACAGGATTGCCGAATCGGTGTTGCCGCTGGTGTGGTAACGATTGGCAATATTGACCAAAAGGGCGCATCGGTATTCGGGCCCCGCTACATCTGGATAGCGTTCAATCAGCATGAAAGCCGAATCTTCATAGACCCGGCGCTGCTGTTCGGAGACCGTTGCCAAGGAAAGGTTGATGTACAAGCTAATCATTGTCTGGGGACGCTGGCGCAGCAGCGTGTCCTGCAGCAACCTCTTGAACAGTTGCACGGAAGAATCCCCCTCTCCCATGTAATACAAAAGGACGGCCCGGTTGGTGGCGTTCGTGGCCAAGGCTTCCTTGTTGGAGATTTGTGCGTAGCATTCGTCTGCTTTGTCGAAATATCCGATGGCCTGATCGAATTGGGCCAGATCACCGAAAAGGATGCCCAGGTAGCGGTAGCAGTGCCCCATATGCAGAATGTCGTCATATTTCTGGAAGATAGGAATCAGCTGGTTCAATTGCTGGTACTGGGACAGGTAGTCGGAAGGATTGTTAGGTGAGTTCAAGATGAGAAACAGGATGCGAGCGTAATCATAATCGTAGTTCATACTATCTATATAAGATAGTGTTTCAAGAAGATAATTATTTTTTGCATTTTCATTTTGCGTAGTATTCCAATTGTCACCGTTCAGATAGGCATTCCAAAATCGGTAGCGGATGTTCAAAACGGCATTGTTCTGGCTAAGGGATATGGTTTCCAATTGTTTGAGGATTGCCTCCTGCTCTTCTTGATTAGGGTTTGCTGCTGTGTCCAATAGTGCGGCCAATGAATCGAAGACAGGATGGACTATTTTCCATGGATAAGTCTTGGCCTGCAGGCTCTTTAGGCTGAATAACAATACAAAAACGAGCACCAATATACGGATGGCTCTACCTTTCGTTTTCATTATATATAGGTATATGTATAGGGCAAAGGTACGAATTATATTTTATCAAGATAGCATAAACCTATAAATCTACCTATATATTTTATTAAAATAATAATTATTAGTTGTTTATTATTTATAGCATCTATTCTATATTTTTATAATATATACATTTTATCTACTTATTTTATTTGAAATGATAGTAGATTATATCTACTTTTACATTGCTGAAAAGAAAAGGCCACATGTCTAGATGAATTCTATCGGGGAAAAGTGGGCAAACAAGTGGGTTTATCGATAGAATGGCAATGCAAGGGCAATAGAAAATGAAACTTCGGCACACCTATTTATATAGGCGTTGAAAAATGCAGGGAGAAGACAAGCGATTGTTTATAAAAAAAACGGACTTATTGAGAAACCAAAATCAAAGCAAGATGAAACGAAGAGCGAAAAATTTGAAATCGATTCTGTGCGGCTTCAGTGCTTCGTGCCTGATGCTTGCCGGTTCTGTTTCCGCCCAAGGGATGCTGGACGGGAGTTTTACAGGGAATTTTCCCCCGAAAGACTGGAATTTGGCGAATGCCATCGGATCCAAATCATGGTCGGTTGCCTGGGGTGGTGGCGCGGATGGCGGGAACCATACTACATTGTACGCTCAGAATGCAGGTACGATGAATGATGCCTGGATTGTGACACCGCAAGTTTGCCCCTCGGCAGAAAACCATAATCTTGTGTTTTGGACCAAGAAGAGTGTCGCCGATTCCAATAACATGACCTTGAGCGTCTACGTGTCGGCTACAGGCAACAGCATGGCCGATTTTGCAGAACCGGCATTGCTGAGCCTGCTGAACACCAAGGAACAGCAGGATTTCAGCCTGGCATGGACAGCGGACACATTGGACTTGTCGGCTTATCAGGGCCAGAACATCTTCGTGGCGTTCCGGGTTCAAGACAATTCAGTCCAAGTTTATTTGGACGAGATTTCCGGCCTGCCGCTTTCGTCTTTTGACAATGATTTCAGAGTCAATAGCTTGTCGATGACTCCCGACAATATCCTTTTTGCAGGGGACGAAGCTGTCACTTTATGGTCTTTGGTGGAAAACCGAGTCAATAGGGAAGCTTCTGTGGCGGTCGATTTTACCGTCAATGGAGCTTCTGTCGGTACGCCGACCGTGGCTTTCGATTCGGCCTATGTGGATACCGCAAAGGTTTCTTACGCTTTTCCCGCCGCAGGAACCTACACGGTCAAGGTTGCCGTGCCGGAGGATGAAAACAACATCAACAACGAGCAGGAAATGGAAGTGAAGGTTTATCCGGCCAATTTCCTGATGGAAGACTTCAATGCCAACAAGACTTTCCCGCCGCAGGAATGGCAGGCGATAAAGGAAAAGGGCGGTACTGGGACCATCTCTCATTCTAATTATTCAACCGATGGCCCGACATCGTCCAAGGGCTATGTTTCATTTGGCAACGATTACAATGCCACCTTGGAAACCGGTTCAGCCCGCTGGTTGATTACGCCGCAGATCAAGCCGGATGCGGACAACCATGATTTGGAATTTTATGTGCGGATGGGGACTACGTACAATGCCAGTCCCAATTCCTCATTGTCCGTGGTGCTATCCACCACTTCGAACATTCCGGAAGACTTCACGGTGGAATTGGCCAAGTATGTGCGGAATTCCGAAAAGGTCGATTTGCCGGAGGACACTTGGATGATTGAGAGTGTGGATCTCTCCGCCTATGAAGGCCAGGATGTTTTCGTGGCTTTCAAAGTGGAGGATTACAATACGTGTACATGGAACGTGGATGAAGTGGGCGGTGTGTTCCAATCTTCTTTTGCTGAAGATGCGCGGATACGGATGCTGGGCTTGACCGAACCGAACCGCTACTGGTTTGCCGGAGAGGAAATCGAAATTTTGGCCCAGGTGGACAATTGGGGAACTTCCGCGATGCAGGATGTCGAAGTCGGTTTTGCTGTCAATGGAGAAACCGAAAGTACCCAGACTGTCAGCTTGGCTTCCAAGGAAATGTCCGATACTTTGAAGTTCTATTTCACGCCTGAGGAGGCTGGTTTCTATCAATTTGCCGTCTCGGTGCCGGAAGACGATAACAATATCAATAATTCGATGAGCTTGGATCCGGTGCAGGTGTATCCGGAAGGCTACTTTATTGAAGGTTTTGAGGGCGTGACTTATCAGACCTTCCCGCCCGAATACTGGGATGTGGAGATTACTTCTTTTGGAAGCAAGAGCTGGGGGTTGGTAACCAATGCCGGGATGGCTTACAATGGAAACAATTATGCCTATTCCCAGGCCGGATATCGGCTTATGACCCCGCTTTTGCAGATTGGGGAAACCGATTCTATTTGCTTCTATGCCAATACGACATGGGCTGCTATCACATGGTCTGTCTTGATTTCGTCCGATGGTCGGATTTGGGATACGGTGGCTACGGATTCCCTCTATAAGGCATCCGCTAATGGCGTATATGAACTGCAAAAGGTCTACTTTGCTGGAAAAGAGGAATCTTTCTACGGAAACCGTTATCTCGCCATACTTTCTTCTGCCGCTATGAATATCGATGAGGTCTTCGGCCCGATGCTGGCTTCCCGCGACGACCAGTTCAGTTTGGTATCGCTGGCAACCGCTCCGGAAACGGTGAATGTGGCCGGTCTGGAATCCCGTTTCCAAGCCATTGTCTACAACGACGGAACGCAGAGCCAAAGCAAGGAAGTGTCGCTGTATTGCGGAGACGAATTATTGGTTTCTGCCTGGACGGCTACGTTGGAACCGGGACAGTACGATACGGTGGTTTTGTCCTGTGTGATAGAAGAACCTATGTCGAATGGGGCTTTCCGTGCCGTCTTGCCGCAGGATGCCTCTGTTTACGATAATGAAGCGGAGTTGACCACCCATATCTATGCCCCGGAATACTGGCGCATGGAGGAAGGCTTCGAGGATGTCAACCATCCCTACTGGACATTCTGCGATAATGGTTGGGCCGGGAAGCCTTCCTATAACGCGGTTGAGCCGGCCGAAGGGGAAAACTATCTGAACCGGAGTTTCAATCGTGCCGATCCCGCATTGGCAGTCTCCCCTTATATGGACTTGCGCTTTGATGAATATGAAGTAAGCATTGCCGTAAGCCGGAATGCGACTAATCCGGAACGTCCGGACAAGATAGAATTGGGATTCGGGGCGATGCCGGTTTGGGAGAATGTGGTTTTTGTGGACAGCATTAACCGTATGGCTTCGGCATATCCCGAAGGCGTGCAAGGCTGGAATACCTATACATTTACCGTGGATTTGTCCGATTTGCAAGCCGGGTTCTTTATGATTCGGGCCATAGGAGCGGTGAACGAGTATAATTCCCCGAGCTATGAGAACTTGCCTATCGACAACTTGGTGATCCGGCCTATTTTGGATAACGATGCCGAGTTGGCCGGTTTGAGCTCTCCTTCAAGCGAAGTCTGGGCTGCCGATTCTATCAAGACCGCTTTGCAAGCCATTCTGCTGAACAACGGGGAAGAGGCCTTGACCGCAGCGACCCTGCGTTATGGTTACGGCACGCTCGAAATGGGCCGCTACGAATGGACGGGCAGTTTGGCCGCAGGGGCGGATACGACGGTATTGCTGACTCCCGATTTTGTCCTGCCTAATATCGATAGCCTTTTGGTGTATGTGGAAGTGGAAGCCGAAGGGGACTCCAATGTGCTGAACAACCGTATAGAAAATGTACTGAGTGTAAAGCAGGCTTACGAGCTGCCTTTCGTGGCCAACTTCGAGGATTCCGCTTGGAATAAGGATTGGCAGAACTTCACGCTTTCTTCCGATGGCCTGTTATGGCGTTTGGACAGCACAGCCTCCGGTATGATTACGGCGCCTTTCGGTGAATCCTGCGTTTATTCTGCTTCGATGGACGATGAATTAGGCGCGGTGAACCCGGACAACTGGTTCGTGACGCCGGGCTTGGCCATCACCCATCCCAAGGCATGGCTGTCGTTCTATGTGCAAGCCGCCGATCCGGAATATTTTGCAGAATCTTATCAGGTTTTGGTGTCGACCCGTTCGGACCGCGACACGGCTTTCTTCACGCCTGTTTATGCCGACACCTTGGAATCCGATAAACTCCAGCATGTCGTTCTGCCGTTGGACGGCTACAAGGGTGAAGTGCTGAACATCGCTTTCCGCCACTTCAACTGCACGGATAACTTCCGCTTGCTGCTCGATAGCGTGCATGTCTACTATCCGGAACTGTTCGAAGTGACAGCTACTGTCAATCCGGAAAATGCCGGGACGGTGGAAGGTGCCGGCGAATACATCCTGGACGAGGAAGTGGTCCTGATGGCCGTGGGCAACGAGGGCTGGAAGTTCAGTGGCTGGTACCAAGGCGGGGACCTGGTTTCCACGGAGAATCCCTACCGTTTTGACTGCGAGGGCGATGCCCAGTACGAAGCCCGCTTCGAGGAAGCTTCCTACATCGTCACACTCAGCGCGGGCGAGGGCGGTACGGTAAGCCCCAGCGGAGAACAGAGTGTGAAACACGGAGCCGACCTGGCTGTGAATATTACCGCCAATGATGGCTGGCAGATAGCCGACGTGCTGGTGGATGGCGTTTCGGTGGGTACGGTAGCCACCTACACCTTCGAAGCGGTGACAGACAACCATACGTTGGAAGCCCGCTTCGAGGAAATCACCTACACGATTACGTTGAATGCCGGAGAAGGTGGTAGCGTCAATCCGAGCGGGGAACAGCAGGTGAAAGCAGGCGAAGACCTGGCCGTGGCGATTACCGCCAACGAGGGCTTCGTGATCGAGGACGTGCTGGTGGACGGGCAATCGGTAGGCGCGCTGGAATCCTACACCTTCGAAGCGGTGACAGCCGACCATAGTCTGGAAGCTACTTTCAAGCCCGATGTGGCCAACGAGTCCGAAGACAAGGCAGGCTTGCATGTCTATCCGAACCCGTATGCGGAAGATCTGCATATTGAATCGGCTGCCCCAATGGAAAGAATCCGGATTCTGGACTTGCAGGGTCGGGAAACTGTCCGCTATGAATTGAACGGTCAACGGGTAGCCATCTTGCGACCCGTTCTGCCCGAGGGATTGTACCTCTTGATGGTGGAACATGTCAATGGACAGGTTACGGTACAGCGGATTGTGAAATCGGAAAAGTGACAATAGGTTTTGGTTGGTTTAAATAATTGTTTTTGGTTGTTACCCGCCTTCCGATGAGAATCGGGAGGAAAAGGGGTCCGATTCATAAGGATTATGGGTTGGATACAGGGCTGGAAGGGGAAGGGATTCCCCTCCGGCCGCAAGCAAAGGCCGCACGACCTGTGTATGGAAAGAACTTTCCGCCAGGGGGCGGCAGAGGAAAAAAGTAAAATAAAACAGAGAGAAATGAAAAGGATTGTGACAAGTGTTCTGGGCATGTTGGCCATGATGGCCATGTTGCGAGCCCAAATAGATTTCGGCGGCACGCCGCCCTCGTTTTGTCAAGGAGATGCCAAGGCTGTAAGTTCGGTGCCGGTTCAAAAAGTAGAGCATCATTTGGATGAAGTCTCTCTTATGGAAGAAGAGGCGGAAGCCAGACTGCTGGGTTTGCCGCCCCGCATAGCGATGAACGTGGCGGTAGACTATAGTCCGGCGACTGCGGGCATCTGGCGTAGCTTGCCGGATGGCAAGCCGGTATGGCAATTGGGCTTGGAACTGCCCGGAGCCAAGGCTATCCTCGTAAGCTATGCGGACTTTTACCTGCCCGAAGGCGTGGAACTTTATTTGTACAACCCGACAAAGACGGCGGTACTGGGCTCGTACCGGACGGCGACTCATCCGCAAGGCGGTTCGTTTTCCACCCGGATGCTGCCGGGAGATGCGGTAATCTTCGAATTGGTGTTGCCAAAGGGTCTGGACGAAGCCGCACAAAAGGAACTGAAAGAACAAATTAAGCTCGAAATCAGCGGCTTGGGCTATTGCTACAATGGCATTTCGGTGCATCATCTGCCGGGTATGGCCGCTATGCAGGAAGCCTCCAATGCGCCCAAGTATGGAGAATCGGAATGGTGTACGATAAACATCAATTGCGAGGAAGGCGAAGATTGGCAGGTGGCCAAGAAGTCGGTAACGCAAATGATGATGCTGGTCAACAATGGCTGGTATGTCTGCACCGGGACCTTGCTCAACAATACCGCTCAGAATATTCGTCCGTTCATTGCCAGCGCTTGGCATTGCCTTTCCGATGGCGACCCGGAAACGATAGACTTTGCCCAGTGGCAGTTCACTTTTGACTATGAATCGCCCGGTTGCGAGAATGCCGAGCCCTTGGATGCCAAGACAATGGTGGGATGCGTTTATCGGGCCAGTACGCCGATGAAAGGCGGTTCGGATGGTCTCTTGCTGGAATTGACTCAGGAGATACCGGAAGAATGGGGCGTTTGGTACAGCGGCTGGGACCGTCGGAATATCTTGCCGGCCGATTCCGTCCTGACCAATATCCATCATCCGGCCGGGGATATCAAGAAAATCTCCGTGCTGAAAGATTTAACGGTGGACCAATGGCCGATGGAAGATAAGGTGGGCGATACCAATGCCCATATCCGGGTCGTTTATGATTCTACGCAGAACGGCCGTTCCATTACCGAAGGCGGTTCTTCGGGATCGGGGGCTTTCAATAACGACTATCGATTGGTTGCCACTCTGACCGGGGGAAATGCCTCCTGCGATTATCCGGACGGCTACGGGTATTACGGCCGTCTCTGGTATCACTGGGATCAGTACGGTACCGATTCCACGACCCAGTTCGCCTATTGGCTCGATCCTTTGAAGACCGGGCAAGAGACTATCGATGGCATCTATATCGATCCCAATGCTCCCCGGGTGGACCTCAGCCGGGAAGAACTTCCGGTTTTCTGGCCGGACGACTACACGCAACCCTCCGAAGCGGATACGGTTTCCGTCAAGACGGCCAACTTGACCGAGCCCGTCAAGATTTGGACGACCGAGCCTTTCGAGGTTTCCGGTAACGGGACGGATTTCGCGATTGAATCCGAACGGGAAGGAGACGGTCTGGTCTATGTCCGCTACAATCCCCAAGGCATCCGCCGCGACACCGCTTTTGTCTACCTCTGTTCCTCGGGCAGCGATACGGCCAGAGTATACGTGATTGGCAATTCCTGCCAGCCGCTGGCCTTGGAACCGGAAATCCTGGAATATGCCTATGTGGACGTTTCCTATAGCCAGCAGCTGCAGGCCTCGGGCAGCGATGCCGAATACACCTATGAAATCACGGAAGGCCGTCTTCCCGAAGGCCTCGCGTTGAGCCCCGATGGCCTTATCAGCGGTACGCCGGTCGAGTTCGGGCTTTTCCCGCTTACGATACGGGTGTCGGAACCTCAGCTGTGCGACCAGTTTTTCGCACGCAGCCTGTATGTGGTTTGCGATGTGGTGGATCAATTCCCCTTTGAAGAAGGTTTTGAAGAGGGGCTGATTCCGTCCTGCTGGACCCAGGAATATGTCAAGGATAGCGTGGACTGGCAGTTTGTTGCCGGTGTGGACAACCCGGAAGCTTCGATAACGGGAGCGTATGAAGGCGGGTACAATGCCTTGTTCAAAGCCGGAAGCTACGAGGGCTGGACTACTAAATTGGTTACGCCCCAATTGGATTTGTCTGGCTTGCAGAATCCGGTACTGAGTTTCGCCTATGCCCAGCCCGTCTGGGTGACGGATCAGGACCAGCTCAAGGTCTATGTCAAAAACGCAGCCACGGCCGATTGGACGGAACTGCTGAGTTTTGAGGGGGATATACCGCAATGGCAGGATACCACGGTAGCCCTGCCGGATCCATCCAACGAGTATTTCGTAGCTTTTGAAGGCATTTCTCATTTCGGCCACGGCGTTGTGGTGGATGCAGTGCGGATCGAGCAGGGTGAAGCCCTTCCTCCTTCGGCGGCCGAAACCAGCGAACCTTTTCGGTTTCGGTACAATAATCCGGTGGACGACCTTCTGCGCATCGAATGGGAAGGCCGGAGCGTGGAAAGCATGGCTGTGTACGATGTGATGGGGCGGTTGGTATACCGGACAAGCATTGGGTTTGGAGAAAATTCAGTTGAAATCCCGGCCGGCAATTGGAATCCCGGCTTGTACAGCATCGAAATAACAACTGGAAACCAAATAGAGAATATAAAGATAATCAAACGTTAATAAACCTAAAACTGACAAAATGAAAAAGTTTCAGAAATTCTGGAGCGGCTTGGCTTTGGCCGGCGCGTTCCTGGGCGGAGGCGGCCTTGCGATGGCAAATGCCCCGAAACTGCCCGTGGTGGTGCATGATACCATCTTCTATGATAACTTCAATGACGAGTCGACCCATGGGGATTGGAAATTCCTGGACGAGAACGGGGACGGCAATACCTGGCTTATTGGCCAAGGGGAAGGCATTGGTTATTCCAATACCTTGCGTTATTCGGGTAATGGCAACAAGCCTGACGACTGGGCTTTTTCCAAGGGCTTCGAGCTGCAGGCCGACCGGGCATACAAACTGAGTTATTTTGGAAATAGTTTGTACTATCCTGAAAAGGTGAGGGTCTATCTGTGTACAGGGCAAAGTGTAGAGGCCGTCGGCCAGATGCTTTCCGAGCAGGAGATAGATGCCGATGGCTGGGCTGCCGTTGTTTTCACAGTGGAACAGGCCGGGACATATTATTTGGGTTTCGAAGTAGCCAGCGAACCGGTAAACAAGCCCGGTCTGTATATCGACGAGGTTTCTGTGACGGAAGAAATCATGGGAGCTACGCCTCGGCCCGTGCAGAATCTGAAGCAGGTGCCGGGTGCGAACGGGGCTTTGACGATGGGCTTGTCCTGGACCAATCCTTCGCAAGACGAAGCGGGCGGGGCGCTTTCCGAACTGACGGCTATCGAGATTTACAAGAACTATGGTAATGAAAATATCGCCGGCAGCCTGAATTTGCAGCCCGGGGCGCAAGTGTCTTGGACGGACCCGGATCCGCAAGCAGGCAAGGTGACGTACCATGTCTATGCGGTCAATGCATCCGGGCGCAGCTATGCCACCATGGTCACTACCTATGTGGGCGAAGACCTGCCTTCGGCGCCGAAGAACCTGAAGGCCACAATCAGCGGCGGCAATGTTTCCCTGAGCTGGGAGGCTCCCTCTGAATTCGGTTTGAACGGCGGCTGGTACGACAAATCGGATTTGACTTATTTGGTGGCCCGCCGAGGACAGAATTATTCGGTGCTGGCTTCATCTTCCACGGCCATGACGTATACCGATGCGGCTCCGACTTTGGATATGTATTATTACGAAGTGACGGCCAAGAACAGCTTCGGACAAGGCGGAAAGGCAGTTTCCGAACCGCTTACGCCCGGCACTTCGATGGTATTGCCCTTTCACGAAGACTTCGAGGACCCGGCTACTTTGGAACATCTGTGGACGGTGGTGGACGTGGATAACGACAAAGCCACTTGGTACAGCGAAGCTTTCCGGGGCAATAAGGATCCCAAGGCGGTTTATTGGAACTATCTTCCGGCAATCGATCCCTATGGGGATGATCCTACGCCCGATGCGAATGATTACTTGTTCAGCCCGATGATGCAGTTCGAAGCAGGCAAGACGTATAGGCTTTCCTACGCTTTGGCGGGCCCGATGTTCGGATCGGTTAGTTTGCGTGTCACATTGTCCAAAGCAGCTACGCCTGAAGCGACCCAAGGGGCGACATTGATAGAATCTTTGAACGAGCATGCTACCAACGGAGCCATGAGTTTTGAATCCATGTCGCATGAATTTACTCCGGCAGCGAGTGGAAGCTTCTGCATTTCATTTTATTACTATGGTTTTGAGGGAAATGGTTATTGTTGGCTGGATGATATCACGGTGGAGGAAGTGGCAGAAAACGACTTGGCAGTGAATTATGTGAAAGGCATGTCTGCTCCCAAGGTGGGCGAGGCTTCTGTTTATACGGTGCAATTAGAGAACAAGGGAACCGGTCCGGCTCGGAATTACAAGCTGCAACTTTTGGACGATGCCGGGAATGTGTTGGTGGAAGGTTCGGAAGTGACACGTCCTTTGGTGGCAGGCCGCACTTCGGAAGTGGAATTGGAATGGACACCGGCCAATGCCAATCCGGCTTCTTTGATGGCCCGGGTCGTATGGGCCGATGACGAAGTGGAAGGCAACAATACCAGCCCGATGCTGTTGTTGAATGTGCAAGGCGAGGGTTTCAAGGCGGTGGCCGTGGGCGATGGGGAAGTGCGTTCGGACGATGTGCCTTGGTATGTGTACACGTCCGGTTTCGGACAGACGGTCTATCCTTCGAGCCTGATGGAAGGCTTGGTGGGAAAGATTCAGGGCTTTTCCTGGCAGGTAAGGGCCGGTTTGGAAGATACGGCGCGCAACCAGAAGATGCGTATCTATATGGGCGAAACCGACCGGATAGACATGATGGCCGGCTGGTTCGGACCGGACGAATTGCTTTGCGTCCTCGACACGGTGCTGGATATCGTGCCGGGCAATTACGAATGGTACTTGCCGCTCCAGCGGCCGTTGGACTACAAGGGGGGGAATCTGGTAGTCTGCGTGGAAGGTTATAATGATTATAGCGATTTGGGAGGAGGCGGTCTGGCTTTCCTTTGCACCGAAAGCGGGGCAAACGCGGTATCTCGCTCCAATCGCTCTTTGAGTAATATCAATATGCAGAATCTGGACAATACGCAAGGCCAGTTTTTCAGCTTGCGCCCCAATGCCATGTTCTATTTCGACATAAAGGGGATGGGCGGCATCTCCGGTACGGTCACCGGCCCGGATGGGAATGCCTTGGAAAACGTGAAAGTCGAAGTGGATGGCATGAACAATATCCAGCGGACTTTGGCCAATGGTACGTACGAGTTTCCCTATGTGCCGGAAGGCAAGCGCGAAGTGGCTTTTACCGCTGTCGGGTATGAAGATGCGAATGAAACCGTTTCGGTTTCCGAAGGTCAGACGGCTACTTTGGATGTGAAGATGCAGAGCCGTCCCTTGGTGAAAGTGAGCGGCGTGGTGGCTGGTTCGGACGACCCGCATACAGGCTTGGCTTTGGCGGAACTGACGTTGGACGGACCTTCGGATTACAAGGTGACGACCGATGAGAACGGTTGCTTCACGATAGAGGAGGTGTATGGCAACTTGACCTATGCTGTGTCGATTACCGCTTCCGGCTATAGCGATTATTCGGGTTCGTTGGAAGTGGGTGCAACGGATTTGATAGCCGATACGATCTGGATCGACCGTATGGTGAACATGCCTTCTTTCGTGCGGGCCTATGACCGTACCGATTATGCCTTGGTGGAATGGGAAGAACCGGTTCCGGTGGCTTGGTTGCAGAAAGACGACGGGAACATCTATGGCAGTTTCGGAGGCAATAGCGATGCGGCGTATATTGTCGCCCAGCGGTACACGCCGGAAGATATCGCGGAAGCCGGGGTGACCGCATCGGCGGCTGTGACCAAGGTGCGTTTCTTCCCGATGGCGGTGGCAGATTTCACTTTGCAGATTTTCATGGGCGAAGAAGGCGTTGAGTCCTTGGTTCATGAAGAGGCGATAGAAGTGGACGAATACGAGGCTTGGTTTGAGTATGATTTGGAAGAACCGGTAGCGATTGATCCGGGCAAGAGCTTGATTGTCGGCTTGAAGATCCAGCAGAGCTCGGGCTCCAATCCGGTGGGCTTCGACCGAGGACCGGCGGTGCTCAACGGGGACTTGTTCTCCGAAGACGGAGGCTTGACTTGGGCTCCCGTGTCATCGGTTTCCGCCACGATGAACTACAACTGGTTGATTCATACCTATTGCTCGGCCAATCCGAACAGCCAGCCGAACGAAGTGGCCGATTTGATGAGTGTTCGTCCGGGTTCGGGCTTTTCGGCATCCCCGGCTTCGTTCCTCGGACGTTACGCTTCCGCGCAAAAAGTGGCGATGCCCAGGTCTATGTCCGTGGATCCTCAACCGGCATCCCAAGGTTCGAATACCTATACGGTGGAACTGCTGAGTCGTGCCGGACGCAAGGCTTTGGCCTCGAAGGCGGCTTCCGAACCGCAGGCCGACGCGGAGTACAGCTATGAAGTGTACCGTTTGATGAATGGCCAGGAAAAGGCCGACAGCCTCTGGGTCAAGATTACTGAAAACCCGGTGACGGAAATGTCGGTGCGTGACGAGAACTGGCTGCCTTTGCAGGATACGATGTGGCGTTATGCGGTCCGCAGCGTGCTGGACGGTGTTTATTCGGATTACACTTTCAGCGATGCGGTGGACAAAGGCAAGTACGCTACGGCTAGCCTGAAAGTGACGACCAATACCGGCGAATCGGCCCAAGGGGCTATCGTGAGCTTGATTGGTCTGAACAACACGCATACGGATACCGTCGGCGCGGATGGTTTGGCTACGATTTCCGATGTGCATTTCGGCACCTATGAACTCCGGGTTCGCAAAGACTGGTTCAACACCTATGTCCGGACCGGCGTGGTTTTGGATTCGGCCACGGAAGATCTGGGCAGCGTGGAACTGATGGAAGACGTCCGTCCGCCCAAGAATTTCACGGCCACCGACTGGCTCGACTATGTGGATTTGACATGGGACAAGCCCGAGCGCATGATCGAGCAGGAATTGAGCAAGACGATGAGCGACTATTATACGGGAATCGGCATGAACTACGGCGGCACGATGGAAGTGGGCCAGCGGTTCACGCCCGAGGAACTGACCGAAGCCGGTGTGGATGGTTATTATATCCGTTCGATTACATTCTGGCCGGATGCTTCGGCCGACTTCACATTGAAAGTATGGAAGAGCGATTACGAAGGCCAGGAAAGGGAATTTTATTCGCAGGCGGTTTCCGGGGATGAAATCACGTTGGGCCAGTGGAACACCGTGGAATTGGACGAACCGGTCCTGGTGAATGCCGACCAGTATTATATCATCGGCTACTCGGCCTATATGGCTTCGGGCTCTTATCCTTGCGGCGCTGACCGGGGTCCTCTGACGGCAGGCGGGGATCTGATGTTCTACGAAGGCGAATGGTCCTCTTTCTGCAGCTTTGCGCCAAGCATGTACAATTTCAACTGGATGATCCGTGCGTTGGTGGCCAACGATGCGAACTCTCAGCTGAAAAGCTTGGCCAAAACCGAAGACGCCAGCTATGATTACACGTATGAGCTGTATCGTTTAGCGCAAGCCGATTCGGCCAACACGGCTGCATGGATTCGTCTGAACGGGGATGACTTCAAGGAACTTTCCTACAAGGATGAGTCTTGGGCTTCGATGGAAGACGGGGATTACTACTATGCGGTATATTCCCGTTCGGAATCCGGCAATACCTCCGATACCGTCTTTTCGGCGCTGCTGCCCAAAGGCCAGGTGAGCTTGGTGACCGTATCGGCCACGACCAACAACGGGGCTTCGGCAGCGGGCGCTTCGGTGGAATTGGTTTCTACCGATGATGAAGATCAGGTTTACACGGCGGTGTTGGGAGAGGATGCTTCGGTTCAGGTTCCGGCGGTGTTGAAAGGTAATTATGATTTGACACTTAACAAGTTCGGCTTTGAAGAAATGCTCAAGCGGGTGTCTGTGACCGAAGACCGTCAGACGCTTTCGGGCAATGTCTTGGAAGAAAGCCTGACCCCTCCGGCCGCGGTACGCGCGATGAAGGATGAGAACGAGCAGGTGCGCGTGGATTGGTGGTCGGCCATGACAACCGAAAGCTACCCGCATTATATCAGCTGGAGCGCGGATGACTTCTTCACCGGCATCGGTCAAGGTGAAAGCGCCTTCAATTTCTCGGCCGCCCATAAGTACACGACCTTCGACTTGACGGAGAAGAAAGCGGTAGGCATGTATGTGACCAAAATCCGTTTCTATCCGGCTTCCACGCCTTCGGTGCCTACCGATGCCTCTTTCGCTTTGGGTATCTGGGAAGGAGAAAATGGGGAAAACGAAGTCCGTAAGCAATGGCTGCCCGATGAATCCATTGTTTGGAACAAGTGGGTGGAAGTGGAATTGGAAGAGCCCTATTATATCGATGGCAGCAAGACGGTATTCTTCGGATATACCTGCCAGGCTGTCCAAGGTTGGGTCGGCGGCATTGATAACGGGCCTGCTGTCCGTGGAAAAGGCAATATGATTAATGTGGACGGTTCCTGGATGACAATTACCGGTCTTTCTCCTGATTTGGATTATAACTGGATGATTGAAGTCTACTGCACCGATGCGCTTGAAGCTGGCATGAACGAGGCCAAGGCTGAAAGCGAGGATTTCGTGAAGTCCTGGAGCGTATACCGTTTGGTGAATGGCCAGCAGGAAAAGCCGTCATCTTGGACGGAACTGGCAGTGGAAACCACCGAGACGGTTTTGAACGATAATATTTCCGGTTTGGAAGACAATGAGTATCTGTATGCGGTACGGGCGAATTATGCCACCGGTCAATCGGATTACGCTTTCTCCAACATTCTGGGCAAGGGTGTGGGCAATGAAGCGGCTGAGGAAGAAACGGCTGCGATGACGGTGACACCGAACCCGAACCATGGCCGGTTCAGCTTGGAAATTCCTTTCGAAGGTGAATGGCAGGTGTTCGACATGGAAGGCCGCTTGGTGATGAAACGCTATTTGGCGGAGGGCGTGCATTCGATGGACGTTGCCCTGCCTTCGGGCCATTATCTGATGGTTTTGGATTCCGGAACACGGCAGGCTACAGGAAAATTGGTGGTTTTGTGATAGGGTTTTGACGGGCGGCGTATTTGACGATAAGTCTGCTACGCCGCCTGTCAAAGGCTTTTCATGGTTGTTTTTGGTATTACCGAAGGGCGCAAGCATTTTGCGCCCTTATGGTAGCCGGGCAAACGAATTTGAAATGAAAATGAAAAATAAAGGATTGTTTTTTAGGAAATTATTATTATGCATAGCGGGAAGCACGTTTCTGACCGTGTCCGGACAGGATGTTGCCGATACCTTGGTCAGCATGGAACCGAAATACCGCCGGGTCTTGCTGGAGGAGTTCACGGGGATGCATTGCCCGAATTGCCCTGCAGGACATAAGGTGGCCAACGAGATACGGTCCTATTACCCGGAGGATTGTTTCCTTGTCAATATCCATGCCGGAAATTTGGCTGTGCCTTCTCCCGGCGAGGTGAATCTGCGTTCGGCCTATGGGGATGCTTTGGCCACGCAAGCTGGGGTTACAGGGATTCCCAGTGCGTCGATTGGCCGCCACTTGTTTCCCGGACAATCTTCCATGGCTATCGTGGACCGGGATTCTTGGCTGGAAAATGTGGAAGAACTTCTCGGTATGGAAACTTATGTGAATATCGGGGCGGAGGCAAGCATTGATTGGCAGAGCCGGGAATTGGAAGTGCGGGTGCAATTGTATTATACCGGGGATTCGCCTGAGGCAGAGAATCATATCCATGTGGTTTTGTTGCAGAACAATGTGGAAGGAACACAGGATGGCTCGGAAGCGAATCCGGATCAAGTGTTGGCGAACGGGAATTACTTGCATCAGCATGTGCTGCGGGATTTGTTGACGGGTATAGAGGGTGATGCCGTGGGTACGACCGTTGCCGGAAGTCTCGTGCAGAGGACTTATTCCATGGTATTGCCGGAAACATTGAATCAATTGGATTTGGATATCATGCAGCTGCAGGTGCTGGCTTTTGTGACGGAGTCGGAATACGAGGTGATGGATGTCTGCGAAGCGCCTGTCGCTTTTGCCAATGGGCCGGAATATGTGTTCGAGATGTCGGATTTTGCGCAATTGGCCCAAAATTCCTGCGACAATCTTGTCCGTTTGGCTTTTGCGCTCAAAAACAGAAACCCGGAGGACAAGATAGTGGAATCCGTAACCTTCCAATTCATGACGCCGAAGGGTTTGGAGACGGAGTACATATGTGGCGTGGATGCTTGGGAAGATGGGATTTTCCGGGTGGAGACCGATGCGGTTTCGATTGACAAGACAGGCGAGGAAGACTCCTTGTTCGTCCGGGTGACGGCGGTCAACGGGGAGGACTTGAGTCTGATGCAGGAACCGGTGGCGGTGATGGTGATGAAGGACTATGTGACGGTGTCTGATCCGGAAGTGGTCTTGGATGTATGGCAGGACCGCTGGGGGACGGAAATAAGCTGGGTGTTTGAGGATGAGGCCGGCAACGTGCTGGAGCAGATGGATGCCTATTCGGATTTATCGTCCAATTCAACGGAACGGCATACGCATGAGGTGACTTTGGCTGCAGGCTGCAATGTATTTGTGATTAAGGATTTGGCCGGAGATGGAATCAATTGCGGTGTGGGCGAAGGCCACTTGCAAATCAGCGATGCGGCGGGAGAAATGCTCTTGCAGAATGATGGTACCTATACGGACAGTCTGGTCTGGCTGCTGCGCTATTCCCCGGCAGGCAATGAGGCGCTTGCGGGCATGGAGGGCGGCATGGACTTGAAGCTTTGGCCAAACCCGGCTCCGGCTGCTTCCGAAGTGTCTTTGGCTTTCAACTTGGACGAACCGGCTTGTTTGCAGGTGTCGGTCTTGGCTGCTGATGGTCGTTTGGCACTTGATTTAGACTCACGGGCTTATCCTGTCGGGCAGAACATCGTCGCCTTGCCTTTGGATGGCTTCGCCCCCGGCCTTTATTTAGTTCTCTTGCAGGGCGATAGCCATGCTGGTGTGGCTCGTTTGGTGGTAAGATGAACCTGAATCGGTCATTATATTTTGGGCAGAAGCGAGCAAGATGCCCGAAGAGCGTCGTTCCCGGATTGGGAACGGCTGCGGCGCGTCTAATGGCCGATTCGGCTTTAATTGAAAAGGGCGGTGCGCCAGGTCTTGGCCGTGGTGCGTCGCCCTTGTTTTGATAAAATGATTATCCGCAATTTAGTGAAAAAGCCGTTTCCATTCCGCCTTATGGAGGAATCGGGCAAGCCATCGGACAAGCCAATGATGCTGTTCAACGCCCCCTTTTCTGTCGGCCGCGGTGGGCGTTGAGGGCCTTTAGCGCGCTTGCGAGTAATCATTTTTGATAATCATGCTTTGCGTGCCAGCTCGGAGTCTTGCCTGTTAGCAGCGTGTTGCTGCCTATTGGTCTTTTTCTGCTTGTACAAGAGGATAGATGACCAAATGCACAAGCCGGCTCCGATGGCGCAGAGAACGGCGAAAAAAATGGTTAATTCCATGGCGTTAAGTATTTTGGTTGGATATTTGAAACAGATGGAATCCTGTAACAAGGAAAAACAGAGCGGCAACCCCGCCTAATAAGAACAAGGGCAATAGCCGGACTTCTAGTTCCATGATGCCGGCAATGATTACTCCCCCGATGATGAGTTTTGATACATCAAGGCAGTATTTGCCTGCTTCTTTCAGGAGTTCCTTTCGGTTTCGTGGTTTTGGATGTCGTTTCAAATTTCAAAGGTATTAAAAGTTTTTCAATCAGGATGATTTCCTCTTTGTTTGCACTGGGTGGCCGCATCAAGATGCAACGGATTCAGAACCGACAACTCGTTGTATCCGTTTTTGTCAAGATGCCTGCTTGATGGCATAGGATGGCCATGCCTACAATTCCCCTTTGTCGGTTTCGGCGGTGAACGTGCCGGAAACCAGCTCGTAGTTCTTATTGATGAAGACGTTTTTGAACTTGACCTTGACTCCGGTGTTGGACAGGAGGGGAATATGTGTGTACCCGCTGCCGGAAAACATGCCGTCGCTGCCCGTGGCTTCTTCGATTTCAAAGACGAAGCCGTTGGCGGTGCGGACCTGATCGAACTTGCGGAGCGATTCCAAGGGAGTCTGGTCCCGGTCGGGGTTGCTGCTGTTGGGATGGTTGCCGCAGTCGAGGTGCGCGTTGTCGGCCGAAAGGGTCGTGAAACGGTAGACGATGTCGTTCTTGCTTTGGGAATAGGCGCACTGGACAATCAGCTTGCATTCGTATCCGGTGGAGGGTTCCAGATCTTCCAGTACCGCTTCGGTATCGCCTTGCATCAGTTCTTCCCCATAGGTGAACCAGTGGGCATCCGGCTTGCCGTTCTTGCGGTATTGCAGCTTGTAGCTTTGGGCTTCGATGGGTTCGGTCCAGCGGACTACCGCCCGGGTGGAGGATATGTTTTCTATGCGCAGTTGCGGGACGATAGGACAATGTTCCTCGAAATAAAACCGTCGAACTTCGCTGTAGCCGTTGTTTTTGATGTACAGTTGTTCTCCATCGGCCGAGGTGCCGGAAGCTTGGACCCGGAACGCATATTGCGTGCCTGGAATCAGTTCGGGCAAGGTCTGGCCGTAGTCCAGGAAGGTTTGGCCGGTCTGTTCTTGGTGGATTAACGGCAATGTGTGGAAGTATTCCTCCCAGGAGGAAACCCCTTGCGGAATCTCGGCTAGTTCAAAATGGTATTCGGTTTGGAATGCAGGGGTGGCAAGGTGTCGTGGAATCCATTGGAACCGTATGCTGGCTTGCCGTCCGTAATATATCGTGTCTTCGGCTTGGGGCGTGTTGAGAAAGGGCGGTTCTCCGGCCAACAGGGTAAACATGGAGGGTATTTCGTTGAGCGATACCTTGCTGCCGGATTGTGCCTCGTAAGCCTCGAAGTAGAGCTGGTATAAGCCGTCGGGCAGGACGCCTCCGTTCATGGAGAAATCCCGGCTGGCATTCCCGCTCACTTGGACATGGGCCGGAAGAAAGTACGCGGCCAGCATGCCGGCATCCAGATAGACTTCTTCCCCGCCGCTGATGGAGATGGGAATCGGCAAAGGCCGGGCGTTTTCTATTGACAAATTGTCTGAGACCATCCGCATCCTTAAAAACAAGGTGGCGTTTTCCACTTTCGTATCCAAAAGCCGCAGGTATAAATGCAGCCGGTCGTCGGGCATCTGGCTCCATTGGTGCCATTGATAAAGATAGGGGGCTTGCAGCATGGTTCGGGACGAAACCGGCGATATCGTCTGGGCTTGGATAGTGGCCTCTGCCCCGGGAATGCCGAGGAAGGACAGGAAAAGGCCGGATAGCAAAGCCATTGTTTTTTTCCAGTGATATTCACGGGTGTTCGGTAGGGAAAGAAAATTCATGTTATTGGTTTTTTATGATTTTGATAATGCTTCGTTCGTTATTGTATTCCAACAGAAGTATATAGGTGCCGGCGGGCGTTTCCGCAACGGACAGAGGAATCCGGACTTCCGTATCTGCCGGCAAATGGAATTGGCCGGATTGGATTCTTTTCCCGCTCAGGGCCGAGAGGACATGGTAACGGACGTTGGTTTCCATATTGCATCGGCCATAGAGGGAAAATTCTTCCCGGAAGGGGTTGGGGACTGCTCTCCAGCAGGCTGTCGCCTTTGGGTTTGTTCCGGAGGGAATCTTTCGGGTTTCCTTGTCCACCTGTACGTTTCGGAAATAGCTTTCGGAACAGTTCCCTTTGAAGACGGTGAGCCCGATGGAGTAATGGCCGGGATTCGGGAACAGTATTTCCAGGTATTTCCCTTCCTGCATCAGGATGGAGGCCTCTTTGGGCAATATCCAGCGGCTGCTGTCGGGCTTGTGCCTCGAAAGGTCTACTAAGAGGACGTTTTGCCCTTCGGTAATCTGGCTGCTGACCCAGAACTCGGCATGGATACTGTCGAGCGATGCCGTGACGACCACGCTGTCCCGATAAATGCAGTTTTGGTTTTGTATAAGCCTCAGTTGGTATGTTCCGGCCTGATCGGCTTGGATGTTGGCTTGATTCGAAGTCCTGCCGTCGGGGAAAAACCAGAGATATTCCATGCCGTCCAATGTGTCGCTGCCGTTGACAGCAAGGCTGAGTATTTGGCCGGCACAGAGGGTGCGTTGCCTTTCAATGCTGTAAGATGGCGGTTCCGGAGCGGGCAGCTCCAAGCTGGTGTCGGCGGTACACTGCAGGCTGTCGGCCACTTCGAGTAGATACCGTCCGGCTGCGGCAGGATCGATCATCCATGAACTTCCTTGCTCAAGGCCCCGCATGCCTTCTTGCCAGGAAAGGTTCTCCCAATGGTAAGAATAAGGGGGCGTGCCGCCTTGGGCCTTCCATACGATTCTTCCGCTTCCATCAGGACAGTCTACTGGCAGAATTTCCACAGGCAGCCGCAGCAACGGCGGTGCTTCCATCAGGACGGTGTCTGTGCGTCTGCATCCCAGGCGGTCGGAGGTGACGAGCACATAAGAGCCTTCTTTCAGATTGAACAGGCTTCCGGCTTGGGACCCGGTGTTCCAGAGGTATTGGATTCCGCCGTTTCCTCCTGTTGTCTGTATCCGGATTTGCCCGTTGTCGGCTCCATGACAGGATGGAATGGAGGTTTCTATCAGGTTCTGCAAAGCTTCGGGTTCTCTTAGGAGATAAGAGGCCGAATCGGTTTTCCCCCATGCATCGGACACTTTTACGGTATAAAGCCCGGCAGGGAGTCCGGAGAGTTCGGCAATAGTGTCTCCGGTAGACCAGCGGATATGCAAGGGCTTTTTCCCGTGCAGTGTTTCGGCTTTCAGGATGCCGGTGGCTTCTCCATGACAGGCGATGCCGGCAACCAAATGTATGTTTGTTTGCAGTTGGCTGGATACCAAGGTGTCAAGATGCTGTTGGACCTGGCAGCCATGGGCATCGGTCAATTGCACGGTATAGCTCCGGTCTGTCCTGAAGTATTGCCGGGATTCCGTATTGCCGGTATTCCATAAGAAGTGATAGGGCAGGCTGCCGCCGTAACCTATGGAGGCGAAGAGTCCGTCCGCCGTATCCGGTAAGTTTTCAGGACGCAGGATTTCTGTTTCTATCCGGAGCGGGTCGGGTTGGCTGATTTCCAAGCTGTCGGAAGCCGTGCTGCCGTCGGCGTCCCATGCCTGGAATCGGTATATGCCGGCAGGAAGGAAATCCAGTATCAGGCTTTCCGAAGCTATCGGTATGAAAGACATGGTATCAGGATCGTATTTCTCCCATTGCCACCGCCAAGGCTCGGTGCCTCCTTGAATAAAGGCTTGCAGGATCGCGGAACTGTCGCCATGGCAATGCACGGGCTGTTTGAGCATGATAGTCGATTCGAGATCGCGGATGATCCGGATTTCGAAAATCAGGCTGATTTCGGCCTTTCCGGCATCCCGGAGCTGGAAACGGTAGATTCCCACCGGCAGTCCGTGCAGGCTAAGGTTGTTGCTGTCGGAGACTCCTTTTTGCAACACCTTCCCTTGAAAGTCTTCCCATTGATAATGATAAGGTTTCATGCCTCCTTCGACATGGATGCTTATGCCATCCTGGCCTATGGAATAGGATGAGATATGCAGGGAGTCGGGGCTTTGTATCCTGTATTCTTTTTCTATGACGCAGCGGTTGGCATCGGAGACACGGACGCGGTATATGCCTCGGCCTATCTCGGAAAGCGATGCCTCCGTGTTGCCGGTGTTCCATTGGAAATGGTAAGGCGGAGTTCCTCCATGTACATCCAATCGTATGCTCCCGTTGCGGGTATCCCAGCTTGAGGCATGCTGTATTTCTGCTTCTGCCTGCAAGCGTTCGGGTTCGTTAATCCGCAAGCTGTCCATACTGTATATCCCACGGCTGTCCTGGACTTTTATCGTATATGTTCCTGCGGGCATGCCGTGCATGATGGTCGTACTGTCTTGGCTGAACCATTTGCCATCGACCTCCCAGTCGTATCGGTAAGGCGGCACGCCTCCTGCAAGGTCCAGTCGGAAACTTCCGGTGCTGTCTCCGGCGCAAAGTGGCTGAGAAAGGGCATGCAGGCGTGTGCTGAGCGAGGTCGCCCGTTCCAAGCGGAATCCTTGTTCGGCGGTGCAGCCGTTGGCATCGCGGATTTGGACATGGTAAAAGCCGGTGTCCAGGTTCTGCAAGGACAGGCTTGTGTCCCCGTGACCCCATGAAATTTGGTACGGAGGGATGCCGCCGGATACGGAAAGCTCTATTTTGCCATCCGAAGGAGGGGTTGAGGGGAGGCCGAACAGGCTTCCTGTGTAGGATGGATGGCTCAAACTGGCATGGAGGGCCAAGGTGTCAGGGGCTTTGATTTCCGCTTGGCTTTGGCTGTGGCATGATCGGCTGTCGATGATTTTCAATTCGATGCGCCCCTCCTCGATACCGGATAGGTTCGGGCTGTTTTCTGAAAGCGGCTTCCCGTCGAGGTGCCAGATATAGGTGTAAGGAGCGGTTCCTCCTTCCGCATGAGCGAAGGCATGGCCGGAAGAATCTCCATGACAAAGGCTGGCTCGGGACTCTATCCGGCTTTGCAGGCTGTCGGGTTGCGGCAGGAACCGCCGGAAGCTTGACTGCACGCCCAAGGCATCGGTTACTTCGGCTTTATATGAGCTGCTGTGCAGGTTGCGCAAGCTCTGTCCTGTATCCGGCAGGCTTTGGTCTTCTTGGAACCATTGGATCCGGTAAGGCGGTGTTCCCCCTTGGATATCTAAAGCAAGGCTTCCGTCGGAAGAACCATGGCAGGAGATGGAGTCTTGGATGCGGATATGCGTGACCAATGGGGCGGTTTCGGGGAGATATACGGATGTATCGGCCTGGCAAAGGTTATGGTCGGCCACTGAGAGCGTGTACCAGCCCGAATCGAGGCCTGTGATCCGGGTCGTAGAAGCCAGGATGGTGTCCAGACCAGCTTTTCTCCATGTCAAATGGTAGGGAGGTGTTCCTCCTTTTATGGAAACTTCCACTTCCCCGTCTTGAGGCCTTTCTGGGATGACTCCGTTTTGGCTTCCTGGGTAAGAAGGCGGAAGTATCACGTTGAAAGATAGTTCGATGGGAGTGGGTTGGGCTAGGGTTTGCTTGGCCCAGGATTGTACCCCCTTGGCATCGGTGACACGTAGGAAATAAAGTCCGGCGTATAGGTTTTCAACAAAACTTGCCGTGTCGAGGAGCTCGGTCCCGGAAGAGACAGATTCCAGGTGACGAGCCTGGGCTAATGAGGAATCGGCCTTGAACCATTGGAAACGATAGGGCGGGACTCCTCCGGATACGGAAGAAAGAAGTATCCCTGAGTTTTCGCCAGAACATCCGATGCTTTGCTCCAGCAGGATAGATGCTTTGAGCATAGGAACTTGGAATAGAGTATCTTCTATGCAGGTGTGGCATTGGTTTTGGTCGGTGACGTGGATTTGGTAATGCCCTTCAGGAAGTCCGTTCTGCTTGAATAGATCCTGGTCTTTTTTCCATTCTTTGCCGTTTCTGGTCCAGTTTACCTGATAGGGTGGGTGTCCTCCTGAAACCTTGATTTGCAGGATTCCTTCAGGGATGGCGGGCGGACAGGAATCGGCAAAGCACCCTTGATGCGGAGGATGTTGGATTTCACTGATTTCGGCTTGAAGAAGGGATGGCTGGGTAACGGTAAGGGTGTCTTTTTGGATTATCCCGTAAGCATCGGTTACGGTTGCAATGTATTCTCCTGCCGGCATGTTGTGGAGCCAAGGGGTTGTATCGCCTGTGCTCCATCGGATAGTGTAAGGCGGTACGCCTCCGTCCACGCGGGCTTGGCACGTGGCGCTGTGTTCCCCGTGGCAACGGATGCTATCCCATAAGCGGGTGCGGATCTGCAGCGGAGAATGACTCTTGATTTCGATTTCTTTGCTGTCTTGGCAGTGCATGGCATCCCATTGCACCAGTGTGTACTTTCCAGCTTGCAGATTGTCTAGGCTTGTCTCCCCATGGCAGTATATCTGGCCGTAAGGCATGATGCCTCCCGAACCATGCGTGAAGATTCGGCCGAGGATTAATTGGCCGTCCTGGTCGTAATGGACATGGGATATCGAGTCTACGACGATTTCAAATCGGGATCGAGGCTCGTTGATGGAAAAGGTCCGCTCGGCAAGACAGCCGTTGTTGTCGATGAGCTTCAGCGTATATTCTCCGGCTGGCAAATCGGAACGGATGTTGCCGAATGCTCCATCGCTCCACGAGTAGATATAAGGAGGGGTGCCTCCGTTTCCATCCAATCCTATATAGCCGGTGGAGAGCCCTTTGCAGTAGACAGGGAGTATCGAGTGGACCGTCAGGTCCAGTGCCGGGGGGTGGCCCAGCGTCAAAGAGGCGGAGGCTGTCATGGCATATTCCCGGTCCGTCATTTTCACTTGGTATGTGCCCGGTCCGAGATTATTTAGCAGGGGGCCTCCAGCCAGAGGGATCAATTGGCCGTCTTTGTACCATTCAAAACTTAAATTCCCG
Organism: Candidatus Pullibacteroides excrementavium; assembly: GCA_017694335.1. GTDB lineage: Bacteria > Bacteroidota > Bacteroidia > Bacteroidales > P3 > Pullibacteroides > Pullibacteroides excrementavium. Next base: position 17,412 of record JADIMZ010000101.1, on the reverse strand, counting down.
CTTCCGGAATGGATTATATCGGCTCGAAGGCTTCCGTCCTGGGCATTGTAGCATGAAATAGGATTTTCGATTTGCAGCTCGGTTTGAATCTGATTCGACAGATGCAAGATCATCAAATTGGTGTCTACATGGCAGCCATTGGCATCGGTGGCCCGGATTTGGTAATTGGCAGCCGTAGCAACAGGAATCAAGTCATCGGTCATTTCGTATTCGATGAGTGGATTCGTGCTCAGGATTCTGTAGGTGAACGTATAAGGAGGTTTCCCGTTTTGAATTCGGGATCGTTCGACCCGGATCCATCCGTTTTGGGCGGATTTTCTTGTGCCGTCCTCGTAATAATACCCGCTTATATGTTGACAGTATATCGGAAAATGCATCGGGGCAGGATGTTCGGGGTCGAGGTTGAAGGCGCCCCATTCGACCGTCGCAGCGCCTGACATGGACATAGTGCTCAGTTTTATTTTGAAATGGTTCATGTCGGGACCTATGTTGTCGCATCGGAAGATGCTTTTGGCCAAGCCTATGCTTCCGGGGGATTCGCAAGTGAAATCGATTTCCTCCAAGCTGCCATCCGCTTTTGTGTAATAGAATGTGGGATAGGGCTTTGATGAGATAAGAAAGGATTCTCCCAATGTGACACGGACCGATCCTTTCCCATCGTGGCATATGGGAGGCGTGTATTCTATGTCCAGGATATCGACTTGGCTTCTGTCCACTTCGAAAGGGACCATCCGGAAAATGGCCGTCTTGATATCTGCAGCCAGGTTCTTGTTGTTGCCGGCTTCGGGATGGTTGCTTTTGTCCCGTGCGGTCCCTTCCACGCTGACATAATAGGTTCCTTCGTCGATATGGTAGATGAGCGGAATCTCCAAAGTGTATTTTAGGTTGGCCGGCAATCGGGTAATATCGACCGCTTGCTGGAAGAGCACCCGGGCTTCCGACACGGGGTTGTTTCCCGTACCCGTTGCCACGGTGTCGTAAATGGTGATCAAGCGGAGTCTTTCGTCCAGGTCGGTACGGAGTTGGCGGTCAAAGCTTAGGGTGAGTTTCCTTAGGGCGGCTTCATTCTCGCCTATGGTCTGTGTCCCGGTGAGGATGGGTTGCGGGATGTTCGGATAAAAGAACAAAGCCTTGGTGTTGGATGCATGGCTGGGCTTGCCGTCGGAAAGTTTGATGAGTATGTTTTCTCCCAATGGCATGTCGGGAATCGATGCCGGACTGATGCTGATTTGCTTGCCGTCCATGGGGAGGGGCTCGAAGTCTTCCAGTCCGCTGTGCCTGTATTCCCATCGGAAACAGGCAGGGTTGTATTCTATGCCTTTGTCAAGATCATGGTTTGCAATATCCGCTTGGATTTCATAGCGGTAAGGATGCCCTATGTAGGATATGGAGGTGTTCTGGATTTGGAACTCGCAGCTTGGGCTTAGCCTGATTTCCAGTTCGCTGCAACCGTAGCGGGTTCGATACCCTTTTGAGAGCAGTTGCAGGACGGGTACGGTAATGATGGGTTGGGACGGGTCGAAATACTCGTACTGCCAAGCTTCTTCCGTAGGGTCGTTTTGGGGGACCGTTTGAATGCTTGTGAAATCTTGGGTTGGTACGATGTTGAGTTTCAGTGAATATTCGCTTAGATCGAAAGCTATGTCGGAATCGAATCCGAAGCAGTCATGCAATGGGAGTTCCAGTGTTCCGGATTCCTGGCCAAGGATATTGACAAAGCAGTGGATGGCCAAATCGCAGCCCCAGTCTTTATCGTTCGGGAAGGTGAATTTCCCGCCTACGGCTTTCCAATAATGGTGTGCGGTCTTATGCAGGGGGCAATGGGCATCATCATGCCTGGCCGTGATGTGCAGGGTGTACATATTGTGGTCGTCGAGGCAAGGGTCCCCCCATTCGGCGCAAGGGGAAGGAGGAACGGCCCATAGCCCGGTGATTCCAATCAGGAAGAGGGAAAGCTGGCGTTTTCGGTTTGGTTTCATAACGGGAAGTATTATTCTGTTTTTCTCAATAAGTTGTTGTTTTGTCAGGTATTTGCCATAAGGGACGGGACCCGTCATGGATTATGGCGGCGGTTTATGGCTTGTTTGCTGGCAAAATTAGGTTTGAAGAATGCGTATGGATTTGTATTTAACCAAATAAAACTAAATTTTAAGTTTTTTTAAGTTTTTTTGGATTTTCTCGATGAAGTGGTCGGGAAAACGAAGAAAATTTCGGGTGAATCAAAATCTTTTGCCTATATTCGCAATCGTTCTTTTCTTTTGAAAAACAAATGAAGAGATTGGTTTTCAGATATATATCGGTGTTTTTGCTGCTTGTGGCCGTTGCCGGGAGCGGAAAAGGGATTCTTTATGCCCAGCCGTCCGGGATGCCCGCGGAAGACATCCATCAGGAAGAAAGCTTCAATGCCGGGGAAATGATTCTGGATCATATCACCGACAAGCATTCCTGGCATATCTGCGATTGGAGGGGTAAAGCCGTGGAGGTTCATCTGCCGGTCATTCTGTTGTATGAAGGTCGGCTGCATTGCTTCTCTTCGGCCCGTTTCGAAAATCCGACCCATACTTATGGCCGCTTCCAGTTGCGGAAGGACGCGCCGCATAAGGGCAAGATTGTGGCTTTGGAGGCAGGCGAGGACGGTCAGCTCCGGATGGCGGAGAAGCTCCCATGGGATTTTTCGATAACCAAGACGGTGGCGGCCATGATGGTTTCCACCCTGTTTCTGATTGTCTTGTTCGTCTTTATTGTGCGTAATTATAAGAGGCGGGGAGAGAAGGCGCCCAAGGGCGTGGCTGCCTTGTTCGAGCCGGTTTACCTTTTTGTCCGCGATGAAGTGGTCTATGCCAATTTGGGAAAGAAGCACGGTGACAAGTACCTTCCTTATTTGGCTACTTTGTTCTTTTTTATATTCTTAGGGAATTTTCTCGGTATTGTGCCGTTTTTCCCGTTCGGGGCCAATATTACCGGTAATATCTCGGTGACATTGGTCCTGGCCTTGCTGACCTTTTTGATAACGATGGGCAGCAGCACCAAGGCCTATTGGAAACATACCTTCAATACGCCGGGTGTCCCGATGTGGATGAAGTTCCCCGTGCCTTTGATGCCGGCTATCGAGCTGATGGAGGTCTTCACCAAGCCTTTCGTGCTGATGATCCGGCTTTTTGCCAATATGACGGCCGGTCATATCATCATTCTGGGTTTTGTTTCCCTGGTGCTGATTTTCGGTCAGCAGAGCGTGGCTCTGGGTTGGGCTGTGTCTCCGTTGACGATTATATTCGGATTGTTCGCCGATGCGCTTGAATTGTTGGTTTCCTTTATCCAAGCCTACATATTCACTATGCTGTCGGCCAATTATTTTGCCGGGGCTTTGGCTTACGAGCCGGGTGGTTCGGCGCACGGGCATTGAAAATATAAAACTAAGTAGATATGTTGTTATCCGTTCTTTTGGATGCGGCCAGCAATGCGCTGCCCGCTGTTACAGATCTGAGTGCTTTAGCTAAGATTGGCGGTGCCATTGGCGCCGGTTTGGCTGCTATCGGCGCTGGCATAGGCATAGGTGCCATCGGTAAGAGCGCAGTGGATGCCATTGCTCGCCAGCCGGAAGCCAGCGGGGACATTCGTACCAGCATGATTTTGACGGCTGCCTTTGTGGAAGGGGTGGCTTTGTTTGCTGTCGTAGTAGGTCTGTTGGCCGTAGTCATGTAGTACGGGGTCTCCCAAGCTAAAAGAAATGTTATGGAATTGGTGATGCCGGGTGTGGGCGTGCTGTTTTGGACATGTCTGATATTCCTGATTCTGTTCCTGCTGTTGAAGAAATGGGCTTTCCCCGTCATCAATGGCATGATCAGGAAGCGGGAGGAAAAGATATCTTCTGCACTGGAGGAAGCGGAAAACACACGGAAGGAGATGGCCGAACTTCAGGCCCGCAACAGCGAGATGTTGGCCGAAGCCCGTTCGGAGAAAGAGAAGATTATCGGACAAGCCAAGGAATTCAGGCGGCAAATCGAGGACAGCAGCCGACAGAAAGCAAAGGAAGAATACGATCGCATCATGCAGTCGGCCCGTGCGGATATCGAACGTGAAAAACAGGCTGCATTGGAGGAACTGCGCGTCTCGGTGGCGAATATCGCTTTGGATATGGCCGAGAAAGTCATTGACAGCGAGCTTTCGGATCGGGCCAAGCAAAAGGAATTGGTAGAGAAAGGCTTGAAAGACCTTAAATTGTAAATCGATCATGCAGATCTCAAAAGCCAGTATACGTTACGCAAGGGCCTTGTATTCCTTGGCCGAAGAAATGCAAGTCAGCAGGGAAGTGTACAGGGACATACATTTCCTGATGGATTTTTTTTCGGAAGCCAAGGATGTGCGCCATTTGATGGCCAATCCGGTCATTCCTCCTCATATCAAGAAGAAAGCGGTGCGCATGATTTTCGAGGGGCATGTGACTGACTTGACGATTCGTTTCCTGGACTTGGTCATAGGCAAGAACCGGGTAACGGATATTTATGGCATAGTGCGGGAGTATATCGAGCTTTATCGGGACAACAAGGGTATAGTAAGGGCGGTAGTCCGCAGTGCCGTTCCGCTATCGGATGAAGAGAAAGCCGGTTTTTCGGATTGGCTTTCCCGGAATTTTCCGGGGAAGGAGGTGGAAATAGTCAATAAGGTCCAGCCTTCCCTGATAGGAGGTTTCACTTTGCGCGTGGATGGAGTGTATGTGGACAAGAGCGTGGCAGGGCGTTTGCATTCATTGCGCAAGGAAATAAATGTCAAGGTTTATCAAAAGAAGTAAGAAATGGCAGATATCAAGGCATCCGAAGTCACGGCGATATTGAAAAAGCAGCTGGCCGGGCTTGATTTGGACGAGAACATGCAGGAAGTGGGAACGGTTCTGAATGCCGGGGACGGCATCGCCCGGGTGTTCGGCCTGGAGAATGTGGAGTCGGGGGAGTTGGTGGAGTTTCCTGCCGCCGGGGTGCACGGCATTGTATTGAATCTGGAGGAAGACAATGTCGGGGTCGTGCTTTTAGGCGATTCTTCCTTGGTACAAGAAGGGGATAAGGTAAAGAGGACCCATCTGATTGCTTCCATCCCTGTAGGAGAAGGCTTGATAGGACGTGTGGTGGATACGTTGGGGAATCCCATTGATGGCAAGGGCCCTGTTGCAGGCGAGCTCGTCGATATGCCGTTGGAGCGCAAGGCTCCGGGGGTGATTTACCGTCAACCGGTCAACGAGCCGTTGCAGACAGGAATCAAGAGCATTGATGCGATGATTCCTATCGGCCGGGGCCAGCGCGAGTTGATTATCGGTGACCGGCAGACAGGCAAAACAGCCATTGCGGTCGATACGATATTGAACCAGAAAGAGAATTACGAGAAGGGGAACCCGATATACTGCGTGTATGTGGCAATAGGCCAAAAGGCTTCTACGGTGGCATCGGTGGTCAAGACCTTGGAGGACCATGGGGCTATGGCCTATACGATTGTGGTGGCATCGATGGCGGCCGACGCAGCGGCGATGCAGTTCTATGCGCCTTTTGCCGGGGCGGCTATCGGCGAATTCTTCAGGGACACGGGACGTCATGCGTTGGTGGTTTACGATGACTTGTCCAAGCAGGCGGTGGCGTATCGTGAAGTTTCACTGTTGTTGCGGCGTCCGCCAGGACGAGAGGCCTATCCGGGGGATGTCTTTTATTTGCATTCCCGTCTGTTGGAGCGGGCGGCGAAGATTATCCGTTCGGATGAGATCGCTGCCAAGATGAACGATGTGCCGGCCTGTCTGCAAGGCAAGGTCAGAGGCGGCGGCTCCTTGACGGCGCTTCCTATCATCGAGACGCAGGAAGGCGATGTTTCGGCCTATATACCGACTAATGTGATTTCGATCACGGACGGGCAGATATTTCTTGAAACCGGCCTGTTCAACGCCGGGGTCCGGCCTGCTATCAATGTGGGCATTTCCGTATCCCGCGTGGGGGGATCCGCCCAAATCAAGTCGATGAAGAAAGTGGCCGGTACCTTGAAGCTGGATCAGGCCCAGTTCCGGGAACTGGAGTCCTTTTCCAAGTTCGGGTCGGACTTGGATCCGGCAACGAAGCTTGCGTTGGACAAAGGCCATCGGAATGTGGAGCTTCTCAAGCAGCCGCAGTATTCGCCTATGCGAGTGGAAGAGCAGGTAGCGGTTCTGTATTGCGGGGTGAAAGGCTTGTTGTTGAAGCTTCCGGTAGATAAGGTGGAAGATTTTCAAGAAGAATACTTGCGCGAGATGCACAGGGACCATTCCGAGCTTTTGGGGCGTATCGCGAAAGGGGAAATGGATGCTGCTATCGAGAATGAAATGAAGCAGGTTGCTGCGGCCGTGGTGGATTCCTTGTCCGCACAGGTGAATGCCTAAATATTCAGCGTAGCATGGCAGGATTGAAAGAACTCAGGACGCGTTTGGATTCGGCCAAGTCGACCCAGCAGCTGACTTCGGCCATGAAGATGGTTTCTGTCTCCAAGCTCCGTAAGGCCCAGAACCGGACAAGCCGGGTCAGGGAAATGTGCTTCCGGCTGATGGCCATCTACCGGACGATGGCGCAGGAGAACGACTTTCCTATTCAAGAGCATCTTTTGCACAAAGGCTATGACAAGCCTTCCCGGGTACTGGTGATTGTCATAGCATCGGACAAAGGTATGTGCGGCACCTTTAATGCCGCTGTCTGCCGGGCGGCAGAAGAACATATCCAGAAGAATTACAGTCATCTTCCGGTTTCCGATATCGGGGTCTTCAGCATAGGCAACAAGGCTGGCCAGTATTTCGCGTCCAGACCCTATGCCCGTATGCTGTCAGCGTCTTGTTTCCCGGCCGGAGAAATGGATTACGTCCATTTGCAGGCTTGGATGTCGGAAATTTTGGATGCCTACAGGAAGGGTTCGATTCAGAAAGTGGAGGTGGTTTATTGCCGGCCTGTCAATGCGGCGACACATACGGTAAGGGTGCAGGAGATCCTGCCAGTGGCCGGAGTCCTGAAGCTAGGAGAAGCGGCCGTGGAGGATTTCCGTAAGCAAGGGGAGTCTTCGGCTTCAATCGGAAGCGTGGAAGAGGCCCGTCATCGAGCCGGTTTCTTCCAGTCAGGAATGGTGGAAGTCCTTCCCGGCATGGGGCCGGTTCTGGAATCGATGTTGCCCAAAGTGGCATCGCTTTATTTTTATTTGTCCCTTTGCCAATCGGCCGTGGCAGAGCACGGGGCTAGGATGACGGCCATGAGCCAGGCTACCGATAACGCGGAAGAATTGATTAAGGAATTGAATTTGAGGTATAATAAATTGCGTCAATCGGGAATAACCAACGAGTTGATAGAAATAGTAAGCGGAGCCACCGCGCAGCGGTAGGAGCAAGGTGATATTTTCAAAAAAGTCGGCATGAGCCATAGGATACCGGATGATACCAAGCGTGCGATTCTTGATGCGGCCCGTATTGAGGAGGTGGTAGGTGATTTCGTGGCATTGAAGAAACGGGGGGCCAATTATTGGGGGAATTGCCCCTTTCATCAAGAGAAGACCCCTTCTTTCAGCGTGTCTCCATCTAAGGGTATTTTCAAATGTTTCGGCTGCGGCAAGGCCGGGGATTCCGTGACTTTTCTGATGGAGCATGAACATATGTCGTATGTAGAGGCTCTGCGTTACCTGGCACGTAAGTATAATATTGAAATTCAAGAAGAGGAACTTACTCCCGAAGCTCGTCAAAAAGAAAGCGAGCGGGAAAGCCTTTACCAAGTGGCCCAGTTCGCGGCTGATTATTTCACAAAGACGTTGTGGGAGGATGAAGAAGGCCGGAACGTGGGTTTGTCTTATTTCCGGGAACGGAAGTTTTCCGATGCCATTATCAAGCAGTTTCAATTAGGGTATTGCACCGAATCCTGGGATGCTTTCACGGAAACGGCCTTGAAAAACGGCTATGATAAGAAGTATTTGGTCCAGAGTGGATTGACAATAGAGAAAGAGGAAAATGGCCGGATGTACGATCGGTTCCGAGGACGGGTTATTTTCCCTATACACAGCCTTTCTGGCCGGGTCTTGGGGTTTGGCGGGCGCATTTTGAACAACGACAAGAGCAAGGCCAAATATGTCAATTCCCCGGAGTCGGAGATATATCATAAGAGCAATGTCCTTTATGCGATACCTTTTGCCAAACGGGAAATCGTCTCCCAGGATATGGCTTATATGGTGGAAGGTTACGCGGATGTGATCTCGTTGCACCAGGCGGGTATAACCAATGTGGTGGCCTCTTCGGGAACTTCGCTTACGGAAGCGCAGATTAAGCTCATTTCTCATTTCACCAAGAACCTGACCCTGCTTTACGATGGGGATCCGGCGGGAATCAAGGCTTCGTTGCGGGGCATCGACATGGTATTGGCCGAAGATATGAACGTGCGGGTGGTGCTGTTGCCGGACAAACAGGATCCGGATGATTTTGCCAAGGCGCATCCTACCGAGGAAATCAAGCAGTACCTAAAGGACAATGCCGTCGATTTCATTACATTCAAGACACGGTTGTTGCTCGGGGAAAGCGGGAGCGATCCTATCAAGAGGGCCGAGGTGATAGAGAATATAGTCAATAGCATTTCGGTCCTGCCGGATAAAATCAAGCGGGCGGTCTATTTGCAGGAATGCAGCCGTCTGCTGGAAATTTCGGAAGCCGACCTGCTCGACCGGCTCAATGCGATTTTAAGGAAAAAGGCCCGCAAACAGAATGAGCCGCAAGGCGATGCCGTATCGGTTGCAGAGGAAAAAGGCGCATCGGGCCGGCCGGAAGAAGGCCTCGAAAAGGTAGAGGAAGACCGTCATCTTTTGATAGAAAGGGAACTTCTGAGGCTTTTGGTCAATTACGGTTCTCGGAATACGACCCAGTTGTACACGGATGAGGAAGGGAATGACGTGCCCTTGCTTACCAATGTGTGTTTTTATATAGTGTCGGAAATCAGTCAGGATGGATTTTCGCTGCGGGAACCTGTTCATCAAGCTCTTTTCTCTATATTTGCGGATTCTTTGGCAAAGGGCTATGTCCCTGCCGTGGACGACTTGCTATTGATAGAGGATGCCGCTGTGCGGGGATTGGTGGTGGATTTGGCCGCTCCTCGTTATGAAATCAGCGATGTGTGGGAAAAAAAAGGCATTTTCGTCAAGACCGAGGTCTCGGATCAGAAGAAACTGGACGAGGCGGTGACTCAAGCGGTATTGTCGTTCAAATTGGAGCGGATCAGGGAAATGATTGAGGATGTGGACAAGAAATTGCAGGAATGCGAGGCTTCCAAGGATGAATTGGCAGTCATGGAATGGATTGGTAATAAAAAAGAACTGGATCAGCGCAAGGCTTTCCTTTGCGGGATGCTGAGGCGGGTGGTCTCTTGAACATGCGAAAGAAACTAGTCATAGACATAGGGAATACCGTTACCAAATTGGGGGTGTTCGAAGAAAAGAAGCTATTGTGCACGCAATGGCATGAGGCTATCACGCCGCAGGATATCGAGAACATACAGTCCCGGTATCCGGATTTGGATGCCGCCATTGTCTGCACGGTGGCGAGGGAACCGGTGTTTCTTGCCAGGGCTTTGGCTAAGTTTTCCTATTTTATAGATTGGCAGTCGTATATGCCGGATTTGAAGATTCCGGTACGTTTGAATTACCAGCATCCGGAGACATTGGGGCGGGACAGGGTGGCTGTGGCTTCCGCGGTGAGGTCCTTGTATCCCGATGAGAATGTGTTATGCATAGTCTTCGGTTCCTGCGTCACATACAACGTGGTGGACAAAACGGCCTGCTTTCTCGGTGGAGCCATTTCTCCCGGGCTCAATATGCGCTTGCGGGCCATGCATCGTTTCACGGAAGCCTTGCCGATGGTGGACATCAAGCAGGAACGTTGCACGGATCAGATAAACGACACGCAGACAGCCTTGTATAGCGGTGCTTTGGATGGGCTTCGTTATGAGGTGGAAGGGTATATAGCCCGTTACGAGAAGCGTTTCCCGAATCTGCGGGTAGTGTTGACAGGAGGGAATTCCGGCTATTTTGAAAAGTCGCTGAATTATCGGATATTTGCACACCAGAACTTGGTCCTGACGGGCTTGAATGAAATATTGGATTTGAATGGTTCACAAAAATGGGAGTAGGAAGTCCCTATGGGGTTTGATGCTGGGGCTGGCTTTCTTGTCCCTGCTTCCGGAAAAAATAGCCGCGCAAGGAGGGCTTCTGTCTCCGTATTCCGCTTTCGGGGTGGGAAGCATGCAGCCCTACATGAACGTGCGCAATATGGGAATGGGAGGAATCGCCGTGGGTTTGTCTGGCAAGGGGGATATGAACCCATTGAATCCAGCTACCTATCGTACCGGTGTCGATACTTTGAGTGTCCGTTTCGACATAGGTTTCAACTTGGGGATGAACAGTCTGAGGGAAAGGCGGGCCGATGGTAGCATTGTCCGGAATCAAAGCACTTCGGGCGGTTTGAGCAATCTTGAGTTCTATTTCCCTGTCTGCAAATGGTACAAGATGGCCATTTACCTGATGCCTGCTACCGATATGCATTACCGGACTTCGTCTTTTTCGGACGCAGGTCCTTATATAGGGATGACGCAGCTGACTCATGAAGGAAGCGGGGGAATCGCCAAGGCGGGTTGGGGCCATTCGCTGGGTTGGGGGCCGGTTTCGGTAGGCGCCAACTTGGTTTACGAATTCGGAACGGTGACGGAAAGTTCGGTATTGTCTTTCCTGGATGATACCTTGGCCGCTTATGCGGGGCAGTCCGAATATTATACGACCACGAAAGTGAACGGCTTTGCGGCAGACCTGGGGGTGACTTACCGGGCCGAATTGAAACGGGGGCATTTCCTGACGGTGGGCGGTGCCTATACGTTCCAATCCAAGCTGTATGGAAAAAGGACCACGATGGGGCAAGGAGTGTTCAGCAGCGGGACGGATACGGCCTTTATGCCCGAGGCGGCGCGGAAAGGGACTATTATCTATCCTTCGACAGTGAGAGCGGGTTTCTCTTTTGAACGGGACGGGCAGTATGTGATCGGGGCTGATTTCAGTTACTCGTTCTGGGAACAGTATAAGGAGTATGGAAAGACTTTCGATTATAAAAATACCTATGCCGTGAACGTAGGGGCAGAGTTGAAGAACAATCCGCAGGCGGTTTCGACAGCGCGGCACTTCGCCTACCGCATCGGTGCTTTCTATCAGACGTATTGCGCTACTTATGGCGGGAATAATTTGATTTCCTTTGGTGTGAGCTTGGGCGTGGGGATTCCGGTAAGGAAAAGCCGGTCGTTGATAAACATAGGTTTGCAGTACGGCCGGATCGGATTCATGGGCAAGGGACAGATTGAAGAGGATTATTTCCGGATAGGGGTAAGCCTTTCTTCGATGGAGACATGGTTCGTGAAGCCGAAATACGATTGATGCCTATAGGGGATCGAAGTCTTGAGGGGGCGACCCGGGTTCGGGAGGGTAATGAATGAAGAAACAAAAAGAGGACAACATAATGAAAAAGATTCTTGTAATCGTTATGGCATTGGCTATGGGTTTTTCTTCCCTGCATGCCCAAAAGTATGGAAAAACACCTGAAGACAGTATCAAATGTCTTCAGAATCTTTCTGTTTACGGAGAATTCTACAAGCAGAAGAATTATGCAGGTGCTTACGATGCTTGGAAACAGGTGTTGGAGCTGTGTCCGGCTACTTCTTTGAATACGTATATCCGCGGGAGTGTGATTCTCAAGCAGATGATGGCTGCTACAAAGGATCCGGCCCAGCGGGCCCAGTATTTTGAAGAATTGATGAAGTTGTGGGATATGCGGGCCCAGTATTACGGCCGTCCGGGGTATTGCTTGGGGATGAAAGCGCAGGATATGCGGACATATGCTCCGAGCAAGATTCAGGATGCGATGGAACTGTTCAACCAGGCTTTGGCTTATGCGAATGAACCGAATTTCATCAACATCCCTTATTTCTATTTCGAATGCGTGCGAGATGCTTACAAGGCCAATCTGATTAGCAAGGATGACTTGTTTGCCGCATACGACAAGGCTACGACTATTTTGGAGGATATTGCCGAGATGAATCCTGCGGATACGACGGCTGACGCGATGATGAACACGGTTAGCCGTTTGTTTGAACCTTATGCTTCTTGCGAGGATTTGGTGGCTATGTATACGGAAAAGTTCGAAGCGAACAAGACTAATGCGGAATTCCTGAGAAAGGCTACCAAGATGCTGGCTTCCCGGGGATGCACTGATTCGGAGATTTTCTTCCAGTTGACGGATGCTTTGTATGAAATGCATCCTACTCCCGAGAGCGCGTATCTGATGGCTCAGATGTGCAATCGTAATGAAGAGTTTGGCCGTATCGGAGCTTTCCTGAACGATGAGACGATTTCTCAATTGCCCGAAAATCAAAGAGAAAATGCCTATTTGCTGGTGGCTAACGCTTGCTGGAGGCTCAATCATTATGGGGACGGGCGTCGTGCTTGCAACAATGCGTTGAAAATCAATCCACAAAGTGGAAGGGCTTATCTGTTGCTCGGTATGTTGTATGCTTCCGGTGCGGACGCATGCCCGGGCGATGGTACTCCGATAGCCAAGAGGGCCCCTTTCTGGGCCGCGGTGGATATGTTCATAAAGGCCAAGTCGGTTGATCCTGAAGTGGCGGAAGCCGCCAATACGGCAATAAACACTTACAGCCAGCATTTCCCATCGGCGGATGACCTGTTTACATACGGTTTACGGGAAGGATCCACTTACCAGATTTCTTGCTGGTTCACACACACGACCACGATTCGTGCTGCTAAGTAAAAATAGTTTTTTTGTCGGGCGGAATTCTTTAAGGGGTATTCCGCCCGAATCATATCCTGTCCGAAGAGAATTCAAGGTTCTCCATTAATTTGAAATAGGATGAAAGTTAACTTTTCCCGTCCTCTTTTCTTCTTGTTGCCCCTGTTATCGGGAGGATTTTTATTTTCCTGCAAGTCGGATCCGAATGTGTTCATGCCTTTCAAGGACATTGCTTCGGCTCCGAGCCAGACGGTTTACGATTCCTATAGCTTGGTGACGGAGGATGGCAAACGGCAGATATATATGGAGTATCCGGTCATGAGCAATTATACCGGGAAAGAGAAGGGGGCCGAGCCGTTGCAGGTTTTTCCTCGTGGTGTCAAGTCCACTTTCTTTTCTGAAGACGGTTCCACGGTCGATGTGATTCTGTTTGCCGATTCGGCTATCAATTTTCAGGACCAGAAGCTGATGAAGTTCTACCGGAACGTGGAAGTTTACGATTACCGTTCGCTGGATACCATTTATACCGAAGCCCTTTATTGGAATCAGGATACCCGTAAGATTTATTCCGATGTACGGGTGCTCAAGGTAAGTCCGGGTTTGGTATTGGAAGGGGATGGGTTTGATGCGGATGAGAGGATGGAGAATGTGGTTCTTCGGCGTCCTCGCGGCGTAATAAGGTAAACTGATTTTCAGTAAGCATCTACTTCGTTATGCTCATCGCCCGCGTCCTCACGTACAAAAGTACGCTCCGGCGCGGGCTTCTTCGCAGGCCTCGTATCTGCTTGCTGAAAATCAGTTTACTCTATTGTGCATGCTTTTTGCCCCAGTTTGGTACGCGCTGTGGTTCGCCTGCGGTCGTGCGCCTTGCATCTGCTTGCCGGGGATTAGTTTACCGATTCTGCACGCTGGTTTGCCGCTAGGTCTTGCTTTCCGCGCCGCGCGGCGGCTCAGTGTCTCGTATTCAGGCTTGTAAATGCCTTTTATTTTACGGTAGCACGCTCCGGGCGGTCTTTGCCGAAAGAGATGCTGACTTGCCGGATTCTTTCTCCCAAGGGCGGGTTCAGCTTGCTCAGTTTGATACGGGCCGAGAGCACCATCGGATAGTCTCTTAGGACGCGGTCCACGATGCGGCGGGCCACATGTTCAATCAGTTTTGCCGGAATTGAGATTTCTTCTTTGACCTTGGTATAGACTTCTGCGTAATTTACGGTGTCTTCCAATGAATCCGACACCTGTGCTTTTTCGGTATCGACATCCATGTATAAATCCACGGTGAACCAAGTGCCGATGATCCGTTCTTCGGGGAAACAACCATGGTGGGCGTAGAATTCCATGCCCTCGATAGAAACTGTGCTGTTCATTATGTGCTGAAATTAAATGAATTCGGTTCTTATGTTCTTGCCGCCTAAGCAGAGGCGGGAGCCGTCGAAAGAGGCATACGAGTCGTGGCGGAGCCAGTCTCCCGTGTTCAGGTAATAGACCTCTTGCCCCTCATTCCATTCCACGCAGGATTCGGAGGGTTCGGCGGCTTTGGTAAACGGTTTCCCCGGTTCGAGCCGGGCGATTAGCGGCCAATGTCGGTGGCCGAAAATAAAAGCGTCCACATGCTTTGTCTGAAGGTAATCTTGCATGAAACAGAGCAGGTTATGGTTCTTCCCTTTTTCCCGTTGCCGGATGACCTGCTCTTGGCTGCTTACCGCTTTTTTCCGGCTGTTGCGCGATGCCCGGATGGCAATCCGGTACCCCCAGCAAGGATGCAAGGCCGAGTACAGGAGCTTGCTGATTCTGGCATTGAAAACCGCTTTCATGACCTTGTACCCTCTTTCGCCAGGACCGAGACCATCCCCGTGTCCTATGAAGAAGATATGTTGGCCTGTTTGCAACAAGGCATTGTTCTTATGGGGAATGATGCCGATTTCCTTTTCAAAGTAATCCCGGATCCAGGTGTCGTGGTTGCCGCAAAAGAAATGCACGGGAATCTTGCGGTCGCATAAGTCTGCTAATTTGCCGAAAAGCCGCACAAAACCTTTGGGTACTACGTGGCGGTATTCGAACCAATAGTCGAAAATGTCGCCCAGGAGGAATAATCCCGCCATTTCCGCTTCATGCGCATGGATCCATTTTATCACCCGGTCTTCCCGTTTCCTGCTGGAAGCGTGGTCTGGAGAGCCTAAATGAAAATCGGAGAGGAAGAACAGCTTCTTGCCCGCGGGGATTTCTATTTGTATGTTGTCGAGCATCATCGTTTTCCTCCTTTCCGTTTATCCATCTCTTGTTGCAAGGCTTCGTTCCGGCGTGCGGATTCGATTCTTTTTAAGTTGAATAGCATCCGTTGGACATGAGGATTGCCGGGCATCGACTTCTGCATTTCCAACGTGCAGGAATACATGAAATTCCAATCCTCTTCCTGCAGCGGGTCGAATATCGGATGCGTTCCGCACATCTTGTTGAATATGAAAATGGGAGCTAAGTTGTCCGTGTTATTTTGACAGGTCTTCTTTGCTTCTTGTTTCAGCCCAAGGAGGATGCTGTCCGATTGTTTGACGCAGGCTTGGTATAGGGAGTCTCGGTTTGATACCCGGTAATAGTTCCCCGTCCAGCGTTTTTCGGTTTTCTCTAATTCTTTCAGGCCGTTTTCTGACTTTTTCTGGTATGCAAGCAGAACCAGGCTCGGACTGGGGTGTTCTATTGAGTTGAGCTGGCTTTGCAGCTGGGCTGTGGCTACTAATGAATCGTAGGTGGCTTGCAGATGCAGTTCTTCGCCGGGGAGCGGAATCAGGAACAGTATATTAGCGTTCCCTTGCCCGCTTAGGGCGTAGAGCTTGGCACTGTCGTCGGGGAACCGGAATCGGCCTCGGCTGTCGGCATCGAGCTGCAAGGAGTCTATGAAGAAGCTCCCTTGTGTGGCCGAAATTTCGTAGAGGCATACTGTCCGGCCTTGGCCGCCTTTCAGCTCCATCTCCACAAAAGAAGTGCCTTTGCGCTGGCATCCCCACAGGGACGCAGCACAAAGGCACGTTATCACTATTTTTTGAAAAAGGCTTTTCACTGGTTTTTCGCGCTCTCTTTTGCCCAAGTATCCTTCAGGTTCACGGTTCGGTTGAAAATCAAGCGGTTTTCCTTGGCGCTGTCCGGATCTACGCAGAAGTAGCCCATGCGTTCGAACTGGAAATGGGAGAGCGGCTTCTGCTCGTAACCTTCCAGGAAGCTTTCGGCCTTGCAGTGCGGCAGCACCTGCAGCGAATCCGGGTTCAGGTTGTCCAGGAAGGTCTTGCCTTCTTCCACATCGTCCGGGGCAGGTACGCGGAAAAGACGGTCGAACACCCTTACTTCCACGTCTTTGGCGTGCGGAGCCGATACCCAGTGCAGCGTGCTCTTGACCTTGCGGCCGTCGGGCGAGTTGCCTCCCCGGGAAGCCGGGTCGTAAGTGCAGTGGATTTCCGTGATGTTGCCTTCGGCATCCTTGACCATGCTGGTGCATTTTACGAAATAGGCGTAGCGCAGACGGACTTCGGTGCCGGGAGAGAGACGGTAGAACTTCTTGGGCGGGTTTTCCATAAAGTCTTCGCGTTCAATGTACAGCTCGCGGGAGAACTTCACCTTCCGTGTGCCCATGCTTTCGTCTTCGGGGTTATTGACGGCATCCAGTTCTTCCTCCTGGCCTTCGGGGTAGTTGTCGATGATTAATTTGACCGGATTCATGACCACCATCACGCGTTGGGCCTTTTTGTTGAGGTCTTCGCGCACGCACCATTCCAGAAGCGACACATCGATTACGTTATCCCGCTTGGCTACCCCGATTTTTTCGGCGAATAACCGGATCGATTCCGGCGTATAGCCTCGGCGGCGCAGCCCGCAGATGGTCGGCATACGGGGGTCGTCCCAGCCGGAAACGTAGTTCTCTTTGACTAATTGCAGCAGTTTGCGCTTGCTCATCACCGTGTAGCTCAGGTTCAGGCGGGCGAACTCGATTTGCTGGGGCGCATGGATATGCAGGGTCTGGATGAACCAGTCGTAGAGCGGGCGGTGTACCTCGAATTCCAAGGTGCAGATGGAATGGGTGATGCCTTCAATCGAGTCGCTTTGCCCGTGCGCGTAGTCGTACATCGGGTAGATGCACCATTTGTCGCCGGTACGGTGGTGGCTCTGGTGCAGGATCCGGTACATGATAGGGTCGCGCATGTGCATGTTGGGCGATGCCAAATCTATCTTGGCGCGCAGGGTCTTGGAACCGTTGGGGAATTCCCCGTTCTTCATCCGCTCGAACAAATCCAGGTTCTCTTCCACGCTGCGATTCCGCCAAGGGCTGGGTTTGGCAGGCTGGGTAGGCGTTCCACGGTATTCGGAAGCCTCTTCCTGACTCAGGTCGTCCACGTAGGCCTTGCCTTCCTTGATCAGTTGCACGGCCCAGTCGTAAAGCTGCTGGAAGTAGTCCGAAGCGTAATATTCCCCGTCCCATTGGAATCCTAGCCATTTGATATCTTCGCGGATGGAATCCACGTATTCCACATCTTCCTTGACCGGGTTGGTATCATCGAAGCGGAGGTTGGTCTTGCCGTTGTATTTCTTGGCCCTGTCTCTTATACACATCTCCGAGCCCACGAGAC
>JADIMZ010000100.1 GCA_017694335.1 Candidatus Pullibacteroides excrementavium | reverse complement strand
TGATGGATATGTACTTCTGCGTGGGTGCGTTTTTGCTTTCCGCCGAGGTCATGGCTAAGGATTCTCCTAAGAGCGGGTCGATATAGACACGTTTCATTCGGTATTTGTCGGAGAATCCCAAATGGCTTGCGGTTTCTTGCAGGGTACGCGGTTCGCAGCAATAGGCAATGTCTTTACCCTATTAATAATTGCGACAGATCGTTGCAGAATTGCATCATACTCTTGCTTCTGAACTTGTGCAATATTTGTCATGGAATCAATCTTTTCTTGTTGTAAGTTCTTGCCAATGCTAAGCAATGTTGCCATAGGGTTTGTTATTGCCTGTTTGTTATTCTGTCTATTTCTTCCTGCAAGGCGGCCAGTTCCTTTTTCAAAGTCCGCGCCTCAGCATTCAGTTGCAGCTGCCGGTTGAATTGCTTCTCCGACCTTGTTTTCTTTTGCAAGACTTCTACGGCTTGTTGCTTTTGCGTCAATTGCTGCTGTAAGGTGATGACGCGCTTGGTGTCTGCGTCATTGTCTGTTCCAAAGCCTGAAACCTGTCCGGCAAAGGATTCGTACACTTTGTCCATATTGGAGCCCTTAATGGTCAGCCGCAACGATTCATCGTCCGTCCATTCCGTCCGGAACGATTGGATGATGCGGAATGTCCCCTTTCTTGGGTCTGCCCATTCCTTGTAGTTGAGCAGCAGCCTGTAGCGTTGCCCGGACACAAGGACAAAGACTGTATGGCGCGGCATTTGGCGGTCGATGGCTGCGAAAACATCGTCAGGCATGTCTTTCGATTTCAAGCTGACCAAGAAGACGGTTATTTCGTGTACACTTTCTCCGTCTTCCACATTGAGCGTGGAAGGGCTTAGTTTTACCCACCATACGATGCGTTCAATGCCTTCCACAAATCGTGCTTTCAGCTTCGCGTTGATCTCCATGTGCTTGTAGAACGCAGCCTTGGGAACGTTTTTACCTACAAAGGTAGAGGACGGGAACTGTATCATCGGCTTCGTACAATTAAGAATGTTACCAGCTCGAAATCGTCCAAGCCTTTTATATCACCGTGCAAGGCCGAGGTTTCGCCCATGGAGAACAGGCTTTCGATATCGCTTTCCTCTTTGGCGGCCACGATGCTGTCGATGCCGATTTGGAGCAAGCGGCTGTAACGCTCCATCTTGCGTCCATCGGCGGTCTCCTTGTTGAGTTCGATGCAAAGCGCCGGGTCGTATTCGTCTTTGCCTTTGCAGGCGTTGCGCATCAGATCGAGCAGTTGCTTGGGGTGAAGGTAATCACAGAGGACTTCTCCTGTATCCGACAAATAAACCATGTAGAACGGGTGCAGCAAGTTTTTGCGGTCTATGTTGATGGCTTTGTTGCGGTTTTTCAAGACAAATATGACCCCCGGCCGAACCAAGGTGGATTCTTCCACTACGGCGTCCAAGCCCATGGGCGCGTGTTCAATGTCGGGATGTTCTTTGAGGTAGGAAAGAAGGTCGAGTCGGAACTCGTTCAGGCCGAGATCCATGATGTTGATGCCTGTGTCCATGTCCTCGATGTCTAACACTCGGTTTTGTAGTTGGAGCAATTGGTTACGGCGGTATTCCAAATCGCCTTTTTCGTTGTCGCTAAGTAGGTTGTCATCGCCTGTCGCAGTGAGTACCGTGGCTTTCATGCGACTTTCCACGCGCCCTTTCAGCTTGATGTAGTCGTCTAATTCCATGTCTGGCCAGTAATTGACCAATTGGATTTGCTTGTTTCTTGACCCGATGCGGTCGATGCGGCCGAAACGCTGGATGATGCGGACCGGGTTCCAATGAATGTCGTAGTTGATTACATAATCGCAATCCTGTAAGTTTTGGCCTTCGGAAATGCAGTCGGTGGCAATCAGCACGTCTATCTCCTCGGTAGTGTTCGGTTGCAGGCTGGCGCGATTCTTGGAATGCGGAGAAAACCAGGTTAGCACGTTGTTGAAAGAAAGGGGAAATTTCGGGATGGTGCATCGCCCTTCGGTCGTGCCGGTAATGAGGGCTACATTGAGTCCGCATACGCTTTTAATCTTGTCTGCTAGTTCTTTGTAGAGGTATTCAGCCGTGTCGGTAAAAGCTGTGAAGATGAGAACCTTGTTGTTGTTTTCGTTGATGGGGTGTGAGAATTTCTTTTTCAAGTCCTCAACGAGCATTTGCAGCTTGCTGTCGTGTTCGGGTGTGATGTTTTCCAGCAGGAGAAGAAGCTGCTCTATTTTTTCAAGGTCTGATTTCAGGTCTTCCCGCCATGCTCTGCGGTCTATGTCACAGAGGCTGATTTTGGATTTGTGGGTGACAAAGGCATCGGCTTCGCTGTCTGTATCCGTGGTGTCCAAGTCATCAGTGAATGAGGCTATATCGATTGCCGTATCCTTGCGTTTTGTTTCAAATTGGTCGATGGCTTCGATTGTCTCTTGGATGTATCCGCAGATACGGGAAAGCGTTAAACGGAAAGAGTTTATGCTGCTTTCCAGGCGTTTAAGCAAGTTGGTGGCCATCAGTTTGCGTAAGCCCTTTTCCCGTCCATCGATGGAAAGCCCCTCGCCATCGTAATCGATAGCGTAGTTACCGCGCACGCTATCGTATAGGTAGCGGGACGGCGTGTAGATGGACAGGTTCAGTTCGTTTAGCTTTTCGGCAATGTCCTTGAAATTGATGGTTTTGCTGAGGTCAGTCAGTTTCGGGCGGCGCGAAATCGGCACGAGCCGGGTTGGGAACTGGCCTATGTCTTTCGTGTCGTAGTATTTCATGATATGGCGGCGACTCCGGGCTATGGTGACGGCGTCGAGCAGCTGGAAGAAGTCGAAGCTGAGGTCTTGGAGCAAGCGCTCGGTGGTGCGCTCGCTTGCCTCTAATTTGGCCCATCGGTTATAAACTGTCTGGGCATTGCGGAATATGTCATCGATGCCTCGGTCGATGTCTAATTCGGCATTGATATTCCCGGTCTTGCCCTCGTAGGCCAATTGGAGCTGGTTCTTGAGGTCGTTGAAGCGGTTGTTGACCGGCGTGGCACTCAGCATCAGCACTTTGGTCTTCACACCTTGGCGGATTACCCGGTTCATCAGCCGTTGGTAGCGGTTTTCTTTCCTGTCGGCATCTGTGTCTATTGCACTCTCCTCGTCCACATTTCCTCCGTTGCGGAAATTATGGCTCTCATCGATGACGACAAGGTCATAGTTGCCCCAGTTGATGCGTTCCAAGTCATAGCCGTTGCTGAATCCCCGGTCTCGCGACAAATCGGAATGGGAGAGGATATCGTAGCGTAGCCGGTCGGCGAGGATCGGATTGTTCTTGTAATTCTCGCGGAAAGTCTTCCAGTTTTCATTCAGCTTTTTGGGGCACAGCACCAGCACGGACTTGTTCCTGTTTTCGTAGTACTTGATGACGGCAAGTGCTGTGAATGTCTTGCCCAAGCCTACGCTGTCGGCCAAGATGCAGCCGTTGTACTTCTCTAATTTGTTGATGATGGCCAAGGCGGCATCCCGCTGGAAATTGTACAGCTTGTTCCATATGACGCTGCTCTTGAACCCGGTACGCTCGTTGGGCAACACATCTTCCGAAATATCCTCTAAGAATTCCTTGAAGATATGGTAAAGGGAGATGAAGTAGATGTATTCGGGCGCATTCTCTTGATAGACGGTCTCAATGTATTCCAACACTCGTTCGGTGACATCGCGGAATTTTTTATCATTGTTCCATTGCTCGTTGAAAATGCCGAGGTACGCTTTGGCGGTCGATGGGGGCAGGACATTGACGAAGTTGCATATTTCGTTGCCTCGTTCGCAGCCTAATTGCGTGGTTGTAAAATTGTTGAATGGGGAATATAGATAGCTTGAACCGTTTTGCAGGTGAAGAAAATTAGGCATCTGCTCTTGCGATGCGTTGGAACGGAACCGGGCTTTTTGGCGGATCCATGTTGCACATTCCTTGGCAATGGCTTTTTGCGACAATTGGTTGCGAAGCCGTATTTCGAATTCCGTCCCGTACAGGTTTCGCTCCCTGTTGAGTTTTGGGATGTAGTATTCCCGTTTCTCTTTCTGTGTTTTTTCTTTGATGAAGGTGGGAGAAGTGAAGATGAACCGCAGTTCGGCTATGTTTCCCAGTTCCTTTTTCAGGGCTTCGAACGCGTAGATGGAGAAGGAAGCGGCCGCTATGGATACGCGGCTGCCTTGCGTCAACCGCGTTTTAAGATCGTCCACGACCCGTTCATGGATATTGTCTATCAGTTTTGTCTGTTCTATTGTCTCCATGGCATGGTATGTCCGCAATCCTAATGCAATATTCGCAAGATTCCACGACTTCCGCAAGCGTTTAATTTATTGGGGGTATCTCCAATGATTCTGTTCGTGCCGCCGAAGCCTATGTAAGACGGTGTACTGTCCGTGGCTAAAGGACATGGTCATGTAAGCGAGCGGGTACTACGAGAGCAGGTGCTTCTCCGGGCAGGCTAGGACGCATTGCTCGCAGGCTTGCAGCTGGCCGCTGAAACGTTTCTTGACCAGGAAGGTCATCCATTCCCGCAAGGAGTCCACGCTGATAGGTTTCAGGATTTCATCGGCGTAAGCCCGCATCAGCAGACGGCGGGCCGTGTCGGTTGGTATGCCTCGGCAGCGCATGTAGAACAGCGCGTCTTCGTCCAACTGGCCCACAGTAACCCCGTGGTTGCATTGCACATCGTCGGCATAGATTTCCAGATACGGCTTGGCGTGCGCCTGCGCCTTGGGCGAAATCAGCAGGTTGCGGTTGCTTTGGTAGGCTTCGGTCTGGTCGGCATCGGAGCTGACAAAGACATGGCCTTTGAAGAAAGTGGAGGCCGAATCGTCCACCACGCCCTTGAAAAGTTCGCGGCTGTAGGTCTTGGGTGCCAGGTGGTTCACCTTGATCTGGTTGCTGGCCATCTGTTCGTGATCCTGTAGATAGAGACCCAATAAATCGGCATGGGCCTCGGCTTGGTTGAGGTTCACTTCTATACGGTTGCGGGTCAGGCCGCCATTCAAGGTCAGGTTATAGGAGGCCAGCACAGAGGATTGGGCCTGCTGGATGTTGAAATCATGGAAGATCTTGCAGCGGTCGCCTACGTTCTGGAGCTGGATGTATTCCAGGTTCGCATCCTCTTCTAGTCGGATTTCGGTCAGCGAGTGCGCCATGACCTCGGCATCGGGGTTGCTGTCGGTGCATTCCACCAAGCTCAGTCTGGCTCCTTTTTCGAGCAGGACCCAGACATGGTTCAGCACGAAAGCGGGGTTCTCGCTATGGCAGAGGCTGATGATTTGCAAGGGCTTGTCTAATTGGCAGTCCTGCGGCAGGTAAATCACCAAGGTTTCCTCGCAGAGGGCGCGGTTGAGCCATTTGGACTGTTCCATTTCGGCATCCCGCCCGCCTTGGGCGAAATCGGCGGTCGTTTTTACTTTCTCCGGAGTTTGCCGGGAGCAAAGTCCTCCTTGCGCTTCGTCGAAAAAGGCCTGCAAGCGGGCGCGGTTCTGCTCGTTTTCGGCCAAGTCGCTCAGGCGGCACACGCAAGCTTTGTCCCCCAATTCGGCATCGCAGGAAGGATCTAAAAGGTTCTTGCCTTTCGGACCGCAGACGCAGCCGTTGTACAGAGAAACCTGATGCACGTCGAGGCTTTGGATGTCGCAGCGGAACGTCTCGGGAAAGAGGGCGCAGGCATCGGGCAGCTGCCGTTTCAGGAAGTCGGCCGAACCCATTTCTTTCCATAAGGAGACCTTTTCGCCGAACATGCCGAGCCTGGCCTTGGCGTCGAACATTGGGTCGGGAAGTTGCAGGAAACAGTGCAAAGCCTTGTCGGCAATCTCCTGCATCTCTTTGCCGAAGCCTGCCTTGTCGGGATTCAACTGCCTGCGCCGGGCAATCTCCTTCGCCCAGCCTTGTATGGTGTCTTTCAGTGTTTGCATGGTGCTTGTTTAATCCTATTCCAGCCCTTCGTGCTGCTTGATCCAGTCGTAACCTTTAGCCTCCAGTTCCTTGGCCAGGTTCTTGTCCCCGGTCTTGACGATTTTTCCGTCGGCCAGCACATGGACGAAATCCGGGACGATATAATCCAGAAGCCTCTGGTAGTGGGTAATCACCACAATCGCGTTGTCCTTGCTGGCCAATTTGTTGACCCCGCCGGCCACGATGCGCAGGGCATCGATGTCCAAGCCGGAATCGGTTTCGTCGAGAATCGCCAAGGTGGGTTGCAGCATGGCCATCTGGAAAATCTCGTTTTTCTTCTTTTCCCCGCCGGAGAAGCCTTCGTTGACGCTCCGGTTGGCTAAGCGGTCGGTCATGCCTACCAAGGTCTGCTTTTCTTCCATGTATTTCATGAACTCGAAGGGATCCATGGCATCCAAACCTTTGTATTTGCGCTGCTCGTTGATGGCGGCGCGCATGAAGGAGGCGATGCTCACGCCGGGGATTTCCACCGGGTACTGGAAGCCGAGGAAGATGCCCTCGCAGGCGCGTTCTTCCACGTTGAGGTCGAAAAGGTTCTTGCCTTTGTACAGGACTTCGCCGGAATCCACATGGAACATTTCCTTGCCGGCGATGACCGAGGCCAAGGTGCTCTTTCCGTTTCCGTTAGGGCCCATGATAGCGTGGATTTCGCCTTTGTCCACGTTCAGGTTCACTCCTTTCAATATCTCCTTGCCATTGATTGAGGCGTGCAAGTCTTTTATTTCTAATAACATGGTGTTTGTTTTTTCAAATAAGCTATTATCCGACGCTGCCCTCAAGACTCAACGCCAACAACTTCTGCGCCTCCGCTGCGAACTCCATCGGCAGCTGGTTCAGCACGTCCTTGGCGTAGCCGTTCACAATCAGGCTCACCGCGCTTTCGGCCGAGAGGCCGCGCTGCTGGCAGTAGAACAGCTTTTCTTCCGAAATCTTGGACGTGGTGGCTTCGTGTTCGATTATCGCGTTGTCGTTCTGGCACTGGATGTCGGGCCAGGTATGCGCCCCGCAGCGGTTGCCCATCAGCAGGGAATCGCAGCGCGAGAAGTTGTGCGCCCCGTTGGCGTTCGGCATCACCTTGACCAGACCCCGGTAGGAATTCTGGCTGGCACCGGCCGAGACCCCTTTGGACACGATTGTGCTCTTGGTGTTCTGCCCGATATGGATCACCTTGGTCCCGGTATCGGCCTGCTGGCAGTTGTTGGTAATCGCCACCGAGTAGAACTCGCCCACGGTGTTGTCGCCTTTCAGGATGATGGAAGGGTATTTCCAGGTAATCGCGCTCCCGGTTTCCACCTGGGTCCAGGACAGCTTGGCCCGCGAACCCTTGCAGATGCCCCGCTTGGTCACGAAGTTGTAAATCCCGCCCTTGCCGTCCTTGTCGCCGGGATACCAGTTCTGCACGGTGGAATACTTGACCTCGGCATCCTTCAGCACCACGATTTCCACCACGGCGGCATGAAGCTGGTTCTTGTCCCGCATCGGGGCGGTGCAGCCTTCCATATAGCTCACGTAAGCCCCTTCGTCGGCCACAATCAAGGTCCGTTCGAACTGCCCGCTTTCCTTGGCGTTGATTCGGAAGTAGGACGAAAGCTCCATCGGGCATCGCACCCCTTTGGGAATATAGACGAAACTGCCATCGCTGAACACGGCCGAGTTGAGCGCGGCAAAGAAGTTGTCGCCCGAAGGCACTACCGAACCCAAGTATTTCTTGACCAGGTCGGGATGGTTCTTGATGGCCTCGCTGATGGAGCAGAAGATGATGCCTTGCTTGGAAAGCTCCTCGGAATACATGGTCTTGACCGATACCGAGTCCATGATGGCATCCACCGCCACTTTGGGCAGTTCCTTGCTCTCGTCCAGTTCGATGCCTAATTTCTTGAAAGTTTCCAGAAGCTCGGGGTCGATGTTGTCCAAAGCTTTCTCGCGCTCGCTTTTTGGCGCGGCGTAATAGATGATGTCCTGGTAGTCGATGGGCGCGTAGTCGAAATGCGCCCAATGGGGTTCCTTCATGGATTTCCATCGCTTGTAGGCATCGAGCCGGAACTGCAGCATGTAGTCCGGTTCGCCTTTGAGCCTGGAAATCTGGCGTATCACTTCCTCGTTGAGGCCTTTCTCCAAGGTCTCTATCGCGATTTTGGTCTCGAAGCCCCATTCGTAATCGCTTTGGGTGATTTCTTCCAATATCTTTTCCTGCTCTTCGAGCTTCTTTTCTGAAGGGCGTTCCGAATTTTTGTTTTCCACGGTGCGGCTTGTTTGTTGGTGAAAGACATCTTCCGTTTTGGGCAGTGCCGGACCCTGTTGGGATATCCGAAGGCCGGTCGCTTGCGGCCTCCTGCCAAGAGGAGGTTGGATTGTCTCGAATCTGCGAAATTACTAATTTTAATGACATCGAAGCCCTATTGCCGCATTATTGTTAACTTTGCTGATTTAGCATACAATGCAGGAGATATGCAGCTGAGAAAGATGGTCGAGAGGCATAGGTCGGTAGTGGAGAGTTTTTTCTCCCTTTCCGTTCTGAACGGGGTGGTCCTTCTTTTCCCGCTGCTGACCCTTCCTTATATCTTGCGGGTGGTGGGCCCGGCTAATTACGGGATATATGGCTTTATCTATATTCTTGTCCAGTATGCTTTGATTGTCAATAATTACGGTTTCGATTTCTCGGCGGTCAAACAGATAGCCCAGCATAGGGACGACAAGGCGTATGTGAAGCGGGTCTATAATGCGGTCATAGCTTGCAGGCTGTTGCTGTTCCTGGCTTGTTTGTTGCTCTTCATGCTCCTTTCCCTCTGGTTGTTGCCCGATGGGACCCAGCGGTGGATGCTGTTGAGCGGGATGAGCCTGATCCTGGGCAATACTTTTACGGCGGTCTGGTTTTTCCAAGGCATGGAGAAGATGCGCTACCTGACGTTGGTCAATGTGCTGGGAAAGACAATTTTTTTAGTGTTGGTTTTTGTCCTGATCCGGGAACCGGAACATTATGTCTACCTGCCTTTGCTGGACGGCTTGGGCTACATGGTCGGCGGGATAGCCAGCTTGGTCATCGCCAAGAAGCAGTTCGGCATCGGTCTGGCCATGCCGGATTGGGGCGAAGTCAAAGCCCAGTTCCGTTCGGGGGCGGCTGTGTTCGGGTCCACTTTGGGGATGACGCTTTACCGGAGGGCGAATATTTTTATCCTGAATTTTTTTGTGGGAGATGCAGCATTGGGTTTATATACGGCGGCAGAAAAGATTATTACGGGTTTCCGCGGGATTATTTCCCCTGTCTCCCAGGCCTTGTTCCCTCATCTTGGACATAGCTTTGTGGGCCGGACCCTGCGGGAAAACGTGAGTACCTTGGTCAAAGTCCTTAAATACATGCTTCCGTTCCTGGCCTTGGTGACATTGATGGTCGTGCTTTGCTCCGATTGGCTGGTTCGTTTGCTGTGCGGGCCTGAATTCGTGGAAGCCGAGACCCTGTTGGTTGTGATGAGCCCGGTGCTTTTTCTGGGGAGCCTGAACTATCTGCTGGGTATTGTGGGAATGGTCAACCTGAATATGGAAAAGGCTTTTTTCTATAGCGTCTTGCTGGTAGGGGTGGGCAATGTTGTTTGGATGGTGCTGACGGCGCCTGCGATGGGCGTTCTGGCTGGTGCATGGGGAATGTCGCTCTCGGAATTGCTGTTGCTGTTGCTATGTTGCTTTTTCATATACAGGAAAAGAAAAGCGAGCTTGTGAAGTTGGTTGCTGTATTTTATTTTCGCGTTTTGTCCGGACCGGGATCCGGTATTTTCATTTAGGTAAGTGGTAATGACGGCTATCATCGTTTTGAATTGGAATGGAGCCAAAGACACGCTTCTTTGTCTGGCCTCTTTGTTTGCGCTAAAGCAGCCTCCCTACCTCTGGATGGTGGTGGACAACGGGTCTTCCGACTCTTCGGTGGCGGAGATAGAAGCTTGGCTGGAGAGGGAAAGGAAAGCTTTTGCGGAGGTCCGCGAGGCGGAGGATTTGCAGGCGGCCCCGGATCCGGCCTGCGGCATTTTGTACCGTTTGTCTGAAAATTACGGTTTCGCCAAAGGGAACAACCTGGGCATCGAGTTGCTGGAGCGTTATTTTTCCCAACATCCCGGAACGGAAAACCAGGTATCCCATTATCTGTTGCTGAATAACGATACGGAGGTGGAACCCGATTTCTTGGTTCGTCTGGAGAATTTTGCTGCCGTCCATCCCGAGTATGCGGCCTTGACGCCCCAGATTCGTTACGGCAGGCCGTCCCCTTTGATTTGGAACTGCGGGGGAAGAATGAGGTGGGGTTTCCGCAAGTACCATTATCTGAAACAGGATTACAGGCGGATCAAGGAAAAGGATTTTATCCCGATCAACCTGATTACCGGCTGCGCCTTGTTTTTCAAGAGGGAGTTGTTGGGCAATCCCGATGCCTGGATGGGGCGGCCGATGGAAGACGGCCGGTATCCCCGTATCTTTACCGAAAGGTTCTTTTTCGGGGAGGAGGATTTTGATTTTTCTCTCAGGATGCAGGCGGAAGGCAAGAAGATGGCCTGTGTATTGTCCTCGGTCATCTTTCATAACCAGGGGGCGACCCAAAGCGGGTTGAAAAGAATCGGCAGGGCGCAAGTCTTTTATTTGTGCCGCTTTATCGATGTCCGCCAGCATTGGCGTTCGGGTTTGAAGTATGCGTTCTGGAAAGGATTGTACCTGCCTTATGTGGCCATGGTGTTCCATCGTATCGGCTTGCCGTGGACTTCGGCTTGGAAAATGGCGAAATCCATCGGGAAGGCGGCCGGGCGTATGGACGGGGTCTCCAAGGCGGTCTTTTTGGAATGCGTCCGCTGACCGGACAGGAAAGGGGCATTATTCCTCTTTCTCGGGTGAGTCCGGATGGGAGAGGGCGATGACCTTGGCCGGCGTGCCTACGGCCGTGGCATTGTCGGGAATGGATTTGTTGACCATGCTGCAAGCTCCCACAACCGAATTCCTGCCGATGACAAGCCCTTCTTCCTGGCGGGCAATCAAGGAGCAGTTCATCCCGATGTAAGCGCCTTCTTTGATATGGATGGGATTGTGCCCCTGATTCCGGCCGTGGCAGGCAAAGAACACTCCGTAGGAAATGATTACATTGTCCTCGATTTCAATGAGATTGGCGCACATGTCATCGAGGTAGCAGCGCATGCCAATGAAGACGTTCTTCCCGATTTTATATCCACACCAGCGGTAGAATACGATCCGGAGGCTGGCGAAAGGGACGGATGGGATGAATACGGCCGAGAACCACTTCCGGATGGGTTTGGCCAAGATGGTCCCCAGGGAATAGTAGTAATAGTACGGAGGTTCCGCCCCGGGATGCCGCTTGCGGTACATCCTGCTCAAGAAGGTTTCTTTGGGTTGCCGTTTTTCCATGCATGCAAAGATACATCAACCGGCTTAGCGGGCAAAACATGGCGGTAGCCTGAGGCGGCAAGAAGCCGGGTTCCGGTCCGGAAACGGTCATGGCCGGGGACGGTTTTGGGAACAGGCTTGCCAGTTGGCATAAAAGCCGTATTTTTGTTGGTTGGGTTTTTAATGGATTATGGCGAGAAAGATTCTGGTTTTGGGGTATTTCGGCCTGGAAACGGGCAAGTTGGATGGACAGACGGTGAAAACCCGTTCCGTCTATGCCATGCTGCAGCAGGAACTGCCCCCTTCGGTCTACAAGCTGGATTTTTTCGATACGGAAGTCCTGAAAAAAGGCAAATGGAAGATTCTCGGTCTTTTGCGCAAGCTGTCTTGTTGCCGGGCGGTGGTCTACCTTCCTGCGCAGAACAATTTGGAAAAGTTTTTCCCTGTGCTGTACCGTTTCTCCAGGCTATGGGGCTTCGATATCCTTTACATGGTGATTGGAGGATGGCTGGATGCTTTCCTGAAGGACCATCCGGGGCTGGTGCCGGGCTTGTCAAAGATAAAGGGTGTTTTTCCTGAGAACGAAGATGTCATACGTGCCTTGAGGGAGGATTTCGGGATGAAGAATGTGGTGCGCCTGCCCAACTTCCGGATTTGTCATTTCAAGCCGGACTTCTTGAGACAGAGAGCGGACGAGGGCTCTTTCCGGCTGGTATTCATGTCCCGCATTTTCAAGGAAAAAGGCGTAGAGACGGTTTTTAAGGTGCTTTCTGCTTTGAACGAGGCGGAGCCGGGTTCGGTCACGCTGGATTTCTACGGGCAGGTGGAACCGGATTATGCGGAACGTTTCCAGGATTTATTGCGGCGATGCCCGCAGGCCCGCTTCAAAGGCTCTTTGCGTCCCGAAGACGTGGTCCGGGTCTTGGCCGCTTATGATTTGCTGCTGTTGCCCACTTTTTATCCGGGCGAAGGTTTCCCCGGGGCTATCGTGGAAGCCTATCTTGCCGGGACGCCGGTGGCCGTTTCGGTTTGGAAGCATAATGCCGAGTATGTGAAAGAGGGGGAAACGGGTTTTTTGATACCTTTGGGTCCGGAAGAGGTGTCTTCCTATATGGAGCGTATCAGGAAATTGGAAAACGATCCGGCCCTGTTGCTGGCGATGCGCAGGAATGCCTATGAAGCGGGACGCCAGTACACCTCGGAGGCCGTATGGCCTGTGTTAAGGCCGTATCTGGAGGGATGAGGAAGGTGGGTCGGGTGCGTGTTTGCGGGCAGTGAAAGGGCTAAGACAATGCGGGCTAAGGGATAATACGATAAAGAAAACGGAAATGGATGGAGTTTGGCTTGTTTTGATGCTGGTTTTCGAAGTGGTTGGCGGGTGCTGGCTTGACAAGAGGCTGTGGGGGAATTTATATACACCCTATTTTTTCTTGTCGGTGCCCTATCTGGCCGTTGTGCTTTTCACCTTGCTGGTGGCCGGTCGGTTCGGGCTGGTTCCCTTTTATTATCCCAGCCTGTTGCCTTGGATTGCCGGTCTGCCGTTGTTTCTGGTAGCAAGCCTTGTGTTTTACGGACTTTCGCGCAGGATTCAGCCTTATCCCATGCGTTTGCAAGGAAAGGCCATGATGGCGGAAGTCCAGTCTGCCCTGCGATGGAAAATCGGTTTGGCATGCCTGATTTTCGCGGTTCTGGCGGTGCGTCTTATCGTGATGCTGTGCGACAAGGATCTGCCTTGCCCGGTAGGGACGGAATGCTTCGGAGCCTTGTTTGCCAGTTACGGGCTTTGGGGGCACCTTTCGGTCATCGCCATGGCCTTGATGCTGTTTTGCGTGGTTTGTTTCGAGAATCCTTTGAAAGATTCCCAATGGTTGCTTGCGGATCAGAACCGTTGGCTATGGATTGCCTTTCTCCTGCTGTTGCTGCTGGCTTTGGTCCATCAGGTCAAAAGCTGGGTCATATTGCCCATAGTGGCCGGCCTGCTGGCACGGTTCATTTCGGGCCGGACATTCAAATGGCAGTATCTGGCTTGGATCCTGCTGGGAGGGACGGCGGTGTTTTTCCTGAGTTATATCGTTATTTACCTGGCAGGGGATTCCATGTTTTCCAGTCCGACTTTCGGAGGCCAGCTGAAAGAGATTTTCGGTCTGTTTGTCCATTATGTCACATCGGGTACCTTGGGTTTGAGCCTGGATATGCAGCAGGGTGTTATGGAAACAACGGACCCGCATTATGTGCTGGCTCCCTTTTATAACGTATGGCATATTCTGACGGGGCAGGAAGTGGTATCGGGTTACAGTCATGATTTTTTGAATACGGGATTGAATTATACGAATGTGCGGACCTTCTTCGGGACGATTTTTGTGTATATGGGCCGGACCGGTCTGGTTTGGATTTCCTTGGTGTTCGGCCTGGTCTGCTATTTGATGTTCTGGCTTTGGAAGCGTTACGGAGGAGTTGTTTTCCTGTGTATTTACGGATGGATTGCAGTGATTTTGTGCATGGGTTGGTTCAACCTTTACACCCAACTGCTCACTACTTGGGAAGTTCCTTTCTGGATACTTGTGGCGGGCTTGGTGGACAGGTTCTTATTGAAAAGGGTTCCGTTCCTTGCACGTTTACGTTTTTAGAATAGAATGGATATGGAGATGCTTCCGGTCATAGTGTTATACGTGGAGGTCTTGCTTTTTGTCCTGCTGGAAAGAAAGCTATGGCGGACTCCGTACACCCCTTTGAACTGTTTGATGGTTCCTTATGCCGTGGTCCTGGCATTCTGCATGGCGATTGACGGCAAGATGGATTTCGTCCCGTTCTACTATCCCAGCGTCTGGGTCTGGGTGGTCGGCATCGCGCTTTTCTTCATACCTAGTTTTTTCTTCGGGATATTGTTTTCGGCAGCGACCCGGGGGAAGGAATTGCCGCAGGTAGCGGTATTTGAAGCAACCCGGCAGGTTTTGGGGAAATTGACCCGGATTATATTGGTACTGTTCTTTTTCTGGACGATTTTCCTGATGCTGACTTTTTCCGCGCCCATAGGGAGCGATGCTTTCGGAGCGAAGTTTTCCGGGAACGGCATCTTCGGGCATTTGTCCACGGTGATGATGATATTGGGCATTATCTGGATATTCTTGATAGACAAGTATCACAAGAATTATGTGTTCTATATTTTAGGTTTCTTCGTGGTGGCTTTTTTGTGCCTGGTGAAAAGCTGGATGATAATACCGATTGTCAGTGCTTTGATAATGAGGTTGTTGATGCAAAGAATCCATTTGAAAGTGAAGCTGGTGCTTGGAGTGGCTGTGTTTGGGTTCGTGTTTTTCTTCGCTTCCTATTGGGTCTCCATGTTCCTTGTCAGGGCGGATTGGGCAACGAAGCAATACAATGTGACCCGAGCCGAATATGCCCAGATGACGGCTCGTTATATCCAGAAGCATTTCGTGACGTATCTGGTGGCCGGGGTGTATGGTTTTAGCGAAGACATGGCCAAGGGGATAGTGGAAGAAAGGGATCCGGACAAGGTTTTCACGGCGGTGGTCAACATAGGCAATGTGTTGACAGGGCAACCGGTGGAAGAGAAGATTAACGATAAGTTCGTCATCACCACCAGGGCGGATTCAGGAACCAATGTGCGTACCTTCATGGGATTCCTGTATGTCTTTCTCGGTCCTTGGCAAGCGGCCCTGTTTGTTTTTTTGTTTTCCATCCTGGTGAATGTGCTGTTTTTCGTGGCGCGGCAGAGGGCCAATCTTTTTGCTTTGGTATGGTCTTCCTGGGTATGCGGGTATTTGTTCATGGGATGGTTCGAGTTCTATCTGATGCATCTGAATTTCCTCACGGTTCCTGTTTTCCTGGCCATGCTGGCTGAAATCAGTTTCTGGGCGGAGAACCGGAGCCGTCAGCCCCGGCTGTTGCCGCCCGGTTATCGTCCTCTTTCACTTAAACCCGGATCAAGATGAAGTTGCGGTCTGCTTTGTGGGAAGGAATCCTGTTGCAGGACGTTTATCCGGGGACGGGCGGGAATATATATGTTCGTTTTTTCAGGGGACTGTTCGCTTCCT
Organism: Candidatus Pullibacteroides excrementavium; assembly: GCA_017694335.1. Taxonomy (GTDB): domain Bacteria; phylum Bacteroidota; class Bacteroidia; order Bacteroidales; family P3; genus Pullibacteroides; species Pullibacteroides excrementavium. The sequence continues at coordinate 45,831 of JADIMZ010000100.1, read as the reverse complement.
TGCAGGTAATTGCCATGGGTTTGCTGGCGGCTTTCTTTTGGTTGCCTTGGAATGTATATTCTTATCTGCTGGGGGTCTGTGTGGGTATCTCGGTGGCTTATTGGCTTTGCTTGCCCAAAGGGAAGGCTTTCGGAAGGAGGGAGTGGGGGGCGTTCCTGCCTTGGATTCTATTGTATCTGCTTTTTCTGGTGTCTATTTCCTATTCGGCGGATGTCGGGGCGGGCTGGCGTGCCTGCGGGCGTAGTCTTTCAATGATATTGTATCCGGTGCTGTTCCTGGGCATGAAGCGGGATTTCTTCACGCCGGGACGTTTGCGGTTGCTGGCCGTATGCTTTGTGGCGGGCTGTTTGCTGGAGTGTTTGGTGAAGTGGGGCATCATGGTGGATGTCTTCCTTTCCAATCCGGACCTGGAACCTTATCGTCAGCGGGGATGGAAAGTGGCCTTGAATCAGTTCTTGTCGTACCAAGGGCCTTATATGGCGGGCAAGGAGCTGATGCATACGACCTACGAAGCCTTGTTGCTGAATTTCGCTTTTGCCTTGACGGGGATGGCCTGGATCAGGGAAGATGCTTTTTTCAAATCGCCGGGACGGAGATGGGCGGCCTGGCTGGCCATGGCGGTGCTGGCTTTCGTTTTGCTGACCTCCAATTCCAAGATCGGGCAGGTTCTGTTCTTTTGTACCGTTCTGATTCTATGGGTTCAGACCTTGATTCATAAAAAATACAGGAAAACGCTGGGGCTGTCGGGCGTGCTTGTCCTGTTGGGCGGGCTGGCCATGCTCACCATCGGCAAGGGCGTGACGAACCGGGTCAAGAAGACATGGGAATCCGTGCAGACCTTGCAGATAGGTTCCAAGGAGGCTGTCTTTGACGATCTTTCCGCTTTGCCTAGGTTGTATTGCTGGAAGACGGCGGCCACTTTGATACAAGAGCATCCTTGGCTGGGGATTGGCATTGGAAGCCGCCAGGTCTTTTCTGAACGTTTCCAGCAGCTGTATCCCGATTACCGGGTTGTCTATTGGCATCCGCACAACCAGTTCCTGGCTATCCTGATGACCCACGGCGTGGTTGGGTTGCTGTTGTTTCTGTGGTTCCTGTTCAAGGCCTTTGTTTATTTATGCCGGGCCAGGAATGTGTTGTGGTGGATTTGGGGCCTGGGTTTGCTGATGGTCTGCATGACCGATGTCTTTATCTATGGAGTGTACGGCTATATGTATATGTGGGGTCTCTACGGGCTTGCCGCCATGGAAGCTTCGCCTCGGCATAAATTTGTACATTCGCAGGCGGAATGCGATCGGCCGGTGCAGAGGGGCCGGGCTTGAACCTAGAAACAGGATTGGATATGGCATTGAACTTAAAGCAGAACCTTTCCCAGAAAATGATGCAGAGGCTTTCGCCTCAGCAGGTGCAGCTGTTGAAATTGATGCAGGTGACCACGATGGATCTGGAGCAACGGATTAAGGATGAACTGCAGAACAATCCTGCTTTGGAAGAAGGAGATGGTGGGAAAGCCCAGGACGAGGTGTCTATCAGCCAGCTGGGCGATGGTGCGGAGGATGTCCATGTGAACGATGACGACAGCGCTTCGGATGCCCGAGTGGATTCTGTTTCGGAAGCTGATGCCGACAGACAGGAGATGGGGTCGGACGATTATGATGTCAACGACTATATAGACCGGGACAAGGATGATTATGCCTACAAGCTCAAGGCTGGCAATTATCGGGATCCGGACGAGGAGTATGAGAATCCGGTCCGTTTCAAGCAGGGCTTCCAGGAGCAATTGCGCAATGAACTGGGCATGCTCCCCTTGACTTCCGTGCAACGGCAGATAGGCGAAGTGATTATCGGGAATCTGGACGGGGACGGGTATCTGCAACGTTCGGTGGAAGCGATGGTCAACGACATGGCTTTCACATTGAACCTGATGGTGACTCCCGAGCAAGTGGACGAGGTGCTGAAGATGGTCCAAGGCATGGAACCCTGGGGGATAGGCGGAAGGGACTTGAGGGAGTGCCTGATGATACAGGTCAGGAACAGGATGACTGATGCCAAGGCCCGTCATGCCGGCAAGGAGGAACTGGCGGTACTGCAGAATGCTTACCGGATTCTGGATAAATGTTTCGAGGAGTTTGTGAAACGCCATTACGGGCGGATGGCTGACAGGCTCAGGAAAAGCGAGGATGAATTGCGGGAGGCGATGGAGTTGATTCGGACCTTGAACCCTAAGCCGGGACAGAGCGGGGCGGAGTCGGCATCGCCCGATGCTCCCACCCTGATACCGGATTTTTATTTGTCGAACGAAGATGGCAGGCTCGTCTTGTTGCTGAATGCCAAGAACGACCCGGATCTGAAAGTGAGCCCGGCCTATGAGCAAATGCTGGAAGAATACGGGGCGCAACAGCAAAGGAACGAGGCCGTATCCAAGGACCAGGAAAGCGTCAAGTACCGGAAGACCCGCGAGGCGGCGCAGTTCGTGATGCAGAAGATAGACTCGGCCCGTTGGTTCATGGAGATGATCCGGCAGCGGAAGACCACGATGCTGCGTATCATGCAGGCGGTGGTGGACTACCAGCACGATTATTTCCTGGAAGGGGATATAGCCAAGTTGAAACCCATGCGCTTGAAGGATATCGCCGAGAAGGTGGGCATGGATATTTCCACGGTTTCGCGGGTAATCAATAACAAATACATCCAGACCCATTTCGGTACTTTCCTGGTCAAGGAGTTCTTCTCGCAGTCTACCGAGAACGAAGAAGGCGAGGAAATCTCCACTTCCCAGGTCAAGGCGGCCTTGCAGCATTTGGTGGACAAGGAGGACAAGCGTTCGCCTCTGACCGATGATGAACTGGAGTCGGCTTTGCGCCAGCAGGGGTTCGTGGTGGCCCGGCGGACGGTGGCCAAGTACAGGGAAGGCTTGGGTATTCCTATCGCTCGGATGAGGAAGCAGTTATGATTTGGCGGGCTGGATGCGATTTTTAAGAAATATGCCCTAATTTTGCCGTTCTGGAAAACAATTCTATTGTCATGCAGGAACAGGATATGAATGAACAGAATACGCTTTTGCCTGGCGAAGCAGGAGAAAGTTCGGAAACGGCTGTTGAGGAATCTGAACCGGTCAAACCGGAATCCGGCCCCGTCCATCCATCCGAATCGGAGTCTTCGGATTCGCCGGATAGTCATAAAGCCCGCAAGAAGAAAAAGAAAGCCTGGCGGATTGTCAAGATATGCCTGATTGTCTTCTTTTCGTTAATCCTGCTGTTGACGGGCATCGTGGCCTTTCTGATTAATTTCATCTTCACGCCGGAAAAGGTGACGCCGGTGGTGGAACGGATTGCCAGCGATTATCTGGACGCCGAAGTGAAGATAGGCAGCGTGGAACTGACGTTTTTTTCCACTTACCCCCGCGTGGCGTTGGATGTGAAGGACGGCCTGGTGGTCTCCCATGCCTTGAAGGATTCCTGTTTCGACAAGACCGATACGCTGATTAGTTTCAAGGATTGCCGGGTCAAGGCGAACCTTGGGGCGTATCTGGCGCGCCAGCGGGTCGTGGTGCGCAATATCACGATAGACAGCGCCCGCATGTACTTGTTTACGGACAAGAACGGGGTGTCGAACTACGATATTTTCAAAGGGGGCGATGCCGAGGAAAGCGATTCCTTGCTGATGGCGGCTTCGGCGGTTGGGGCGGATTCCGCGCTTGCCGGCACGATGGCGGCTTCCGATACGGTGGCTTCTGATACGGTCGTGTCTGATACGGCCGCTTCGCCGGTAATCCGGGGCATCCATGTCCGTTCCTTGATTCTGAACGATGCCTATGTCTATTTCGATGATCGGTCCAACCGGGTCTATGGCCGGGTGGAAGGCGCGAACTTGCGGGCTCGCTTGAGCCTTTCCAAGCCGGTGTCGCGCTTGAAGCTGGATTTCAGCAACGACAATGTGCTTTTCTGGCAGGACGACGAGCTTTTGGTTAACAAGGTTTCGTTGGGCATCAAGACCAATCTGGATATCAACCGGGATTCCTTGGTCTGCCATTTGAACAAGGCGGTGGTGAAGGTGAACGATATCGGTTTCGCCGCCCGGGGCAACTTCCGCGTGGACACGGCGCAGCACGGCATCGCGATGGATTTGGGCTTCGGCCTGAGGACGCCCTCGCTCAAGGATGTGCTTTCGATGATTCCGGAATCCGTGCTGGCCAAGAGCGACGTGGATGCCGAAGGGGAGGTCTCTCTGGGCGGCAAACTGCATGGGATTTACGGGAAGGGGAAGATGCCGGAGGCTTCGCTGAAAATTCGAATCAAGAACGGTTCGGCGCATTACGCGGGGATGCCATACGGGATAGACACGCTGACGGCCGACTTCGATGCCTTTGTGGATATGAGCAAGCGCAAGGACTCCTATGCCGATCTGAAGATTTTCCGGCTCAAGGCGATGGATGTGGATGTGCTGGCCTCGTGCAAGGTGGAGCATCTGCTGACGGATCCGGTGGTGAGCTTGTCCACGAACACGAAGGTGGACTTGTCGGTGCTGCATGAGATTTTCCCCTTGCAGCCGGGCGTGGCGATGGGCGGGGTCCTGGATGCCGATTTGAAGGGGCATTTCAAGCTGGAGGATATCCGGAACGAGAATTACGGGAAGATCCAGATGAAGGGGACTCTGGGTCTGGATCGTATTTACTTGAACGATACGGCCAAGGATTTCTATAGCAAGGCCAATGCCACATTCAAGTTCCAGGGCGATCGTTACCTTGGCGCTAATTTCACGATTCATAAGCTGTTGTGGAACGGGAAACATATAAAGGCGTATATGGATACCTTGCGGGTCCGGGCCTTGACGGTGCCGCCCAAGGATTCGGGGCATATTGCCTTGCTGACGGCGGACATCAAGTTCAAGAAAGTGTTTGCCAAGCTGGCCGATACCTTGTTTTTCTTCAATACGCATACCGAGGCCAAGGCGACCTTGAAGCCGCATCCCAAGAATCCCAAGCGGGCCTATGCTTTGTTCGATTTCGAGACGGATACGATTTATGCCCGTTCGGGACAGGCGGAAGCCAAGCTGCGCAAAGGGACGGTGCATGTGGATTTGACGCATCTGAAGGATTCCATCTGGTATCCGAAGGCCAATGTGGATTTCCGCCGGGCGGTGTTCATTGTGCCCGATTTCGCGCAGCCGTTGAGGTTCAACCGTTTGAAAGCCAAGGTGGACGGGGGCAATGTGGATATTCAGCGAGCCAATCTCCGGATGGGGCGTTCGCAGCTCACCATCAAAGGTTCGTTCAAGAAGCTGTTCAAGGTCTTTTACATGGGCGAGACTTTGAAGGCGGATATTACGCTGAAGTCGAAGATGCTGGACTGCAACCAGCTGATTAACTCGATTTCCAAGCCGGTGGATACTTCCTTGCAGAACCTGAACGAGATGACGGCGGCGGAGGAAGCGGCGCAGGATGCCTTGGACGATGCCGTGGAGACGGCTTCCGTGCAGGATACCTTGATGGAGGATATCGCTTTGTTCTTGGTGCCGGACAAGCTGGATCTGAAGCTGAAGCTGGATGCCAAGAAGGTGATTTACGACAAGATGCTGTTTGAGAATATCAAGGGGGATGCCGTGCTGCGGAATCGGGCGGTGAATTTGCGGGAATTGGATTTGGAGGCGATGGGGGCTTCGATGAAGCTGAGCATGGTGTATGCCACGCCTTCGCCCAAGCAGGCGGACGCTGGTTTCGACTTGGATATCCATGACATCCAGATTGAAAAGCTGATCGAGTTCATACCTTCCTTGGATTCGACATTGCCTATGTTGCGCTCTTTCCAAGGCACGGTGGACGTGGAGACGGAAATATCGGCGCGTTTGGATTCCTCGATGACGATTATGCTGCCTTCGCTGACGGCGGCTTTGCGCTTGCATGGCGAGCAGTTGGTGCTGTTGGACGGGGAGACTTTTGCGGAGATTTCCAAGCTGTTGATGTTCAAGAACAAGGAAAGGAACATGATTGACAGTATCTCGGCGGTGGTAACGGTACAGGATGGGGAAGTGACGGTATACCCGTTCATGATAGAAATCGACCGTTACAAGGTGGCGGTTGGCGGGCATCAGGACCTGGCGATGAATTTCGATTACCATATCTCGGTTTTGAAGTCGCCGCTGCCGTTCCGTTTGGGTGTGAACGTGCGGGGCAATATGGATAAGATGAAGATCGGCCTGGGCAAGGTCTTGTACAAGGATTCGTTCACGCCGGCTGCTGTCAAGGCGGTGGACAGCGCGCGTTTGGATCTGGGACGGCAGATTGTGGACCAGTTCGAGGGCTGGATGAACCGGGAAAGACGGGTGATCCACCGGGTGGATTTCCCGGTGGTGCCTCGCGGGGAGGATTCGGCGGCGGTGGAAGAGAAAGCACGATGAGCCGGATGCTGGTGACGGTTTTCGGAATATTTTGGGTTGTGCAGAGGTGGCGGATGGGTTCCGGAAGCGGGTCGTGCGGGAAAATCGGGCAAGTTGTCAACATACTATGAACAGCCGTTGATAATTTAATTTATTGATTTATATTTTGTTGTTGCGTTTAATGGAAAATGGGGGCGGAAAATTTAGGACAATTCAAAAAACTTGCCTATCTTTGCGCCCCTGTTTGAGAAAATACTTAAAGATATGTACGCTATTGTTGATATAGCCGGTCAGCAGTTCAAGGTTGAGGAAAACCAGAAGGTTATCGTGAACCGGTTAGCAGCTAATGAAGGTGACAGTGTTGAGTTCAACAAGGTTCTGTTGAAGGACAACGACGGTCAGGTTGAAGTAGGCATGCCTACTTTGGAAGGTTCCAAGGTAACTGCGAAGGTCCTTGGTCATGTGAAAGGCGACAAGGTAATCATCTTCAAGAAGAAGAGAAGGAAAGGTTATCAGAAGCGCACGGGTTTCCGGGCTTCTTTGACCCAGATCCAGATTGAAAAGATCGCCTAATCTTGCGCGGGTTGCCGCCGGGAAGGTGGGCATCGCCACTAACGGAGTAATAACTTTTAAAGGAATAGAACAATGGCACATAAGAAAGGCGTCGGTAGTTCCGATAACGGCCGTGAGTCAGAAAGCAAACGCTTGGGTGTGAAACTTTTCGGTGGCCAAGTGGCTACTGCGGGCAATATTATTGTACGTCAACGGGGTACCAAGTACCATCCGGGACAGAATGTAGGTCTGGGCAAAGATCATACGCTCTTTGCTTTGGTTGACGGTGTGGTGACTTTCAAGCGCAACCGTCTGACCGGCCGTCCTTACGTTTCGGTTATTCCGGCCGAAAGCTAGGATTGACCTACGGGAATCAGCTCTTTTGCACTTTGGCTTTGTTTCCGGGTTGCTTGCGGTGGCGCGGGATGAAGCAAGGAAAAGAGGCGTTTCCATCTTGTATCGGCATCTGTTTTTAATGTTTTAGTTTTTGGAGGGTGTATCTCGCGATGCACCCTCTTTTTTTGTTATTAGCTTCGCTGCAGACTTGGTGGCTTGGATTTGTTTTTTGATTTCAATTTTGATGCGGTTGTCCTGGGATTCGCCGTAGGGTGCGCGTGAGTTCGCGCCGGGTCGTTTTGGGTTGTAGCCGACTTTTGCCTATGTTTGTAGTTCCTTTTTCAAATATGGGGGTATTATGAAAGCTGATTTGTTTCGCTGGGTTGGGCAATGCGGTGCGAGGTTCTTGATTTTGTCTTTTTTTGTTTTTTGTGCGTTGGCTTTTGGCTCGTTGCAGGCGCAGGAAGAGTCCCGATATATCGAGGTGGTCGGGACGGCCGAGATGGAAATTGTGCCGGACAGGATTCATTATATCATCGAGATCCGGGAATATTTTGCCGAGGAGTTCGACGGGCATTCCAAGCCAGAGGAATATCGGACCAAGGTGCCGTTGCAGCAGATAGAGAGTGGCTTACGGGAATCTTTGTCGTTGGCTGGCATTGCGGAGAGCGATATTCAGACGCAGGAAGTGGGCGATTACTGGCGTCAGGAAGGCCGGGATTTCTTGGTGTCCAAGCGTTTCGATGTCACCTTGCATAATTTTCAGCAGATTGATGGGATTATCAGGCATCTGGATACGCGGGGCATCAACACGATGTATATCGGGGAATTGGAAAGTGACAGCATGGATGTCTATCATCGGCAGGGAAAGATTGCGGCTTTGAAAGCGGCTGAACGCAAGGCGGCGTATATGGTGGAGGCTTTGGGCAAGAAATTAGGCGGGGTGCTCCGTATTGTGGAAGAGGGTGGCACGGATGGCTACGGCTTGGCCAAGCGCAGCAATGTGATGCTTTCCGAGGCAGCGGGCTTCGATGGATTCCGCTCGATTACCAATACGTATTCCGTGTTGGTCCGGTTCGAGATTGAGGAGTAAAGCACGAACCTTTTTTGAGAGGAGAAATTACCTTGCGCGTATTTTAGAACTCTATAATTTTCTTTAGGCAGATTTCGTTTAATTCGGCCTTAGAGATACTTCTATTGAGGATTGCAGGTTTCTTGGCAAGAGACCTGCAGCTGTTTTACAAAAATAGGGATTTTTTTGGATAAAGCAAAGCTGGATTTTTAATTCCATTTGCCGAGGTTTCTTATCAAAAGATTGATAATCATTGTTATTTTTAAATATGGGGAATTGGTAGATAATATTCGTTGATTTTTTTTCTAGAAAACGTTCTTTATTGCACTTTCTTTTGTAATTAATTGATTTTATTGATTGTAATTGGCTGCGGATTGCAGGTCTCTTGCCAAGAAACCTGCAGTGGGAATATATCATATATGTTTTTATGGATGAGAGGGGGATTAGCGACAACATTATGTCTGTTATTGGGACAGACAATGGCGAAGTTTGCAAGGGTGGCTTGATTGGTCCGAATGGTGTTGTGGTTCGTTGTCCGAACGGTTCGGGAAAAGTGTATGATGAAAGCATGCAGAACGAATATCCAGAATATAAGGCGTTACGTGATAGGGAATTAGTCGAATTGGCTTTGCAAGGGAACGAGGAGGCCGTGTTATACCTTATTTATGAAAGGTATGATCCCCTTTTGAAAAAGCTGTGCAGAAGGTATTATCAAGACTTGTTTTTCTATGAACAGTTGCAAACAGAATTGTATATACACTTGAAGTCGAGAGATTGGCACGCTTTGCGTTCCTTTAATTGGAGGTCCACATTCGGAACATGGATAGGGGTCGTGGCTGCTAACCTTTTCAAAAGGAAAATGCCGGAATTGATAGGAATTGGAAAATTCATGCTCTCTATAGGAGAGGATATCGGGAACGGGGAAGTGAACATTCCAGACCCGGAACCCGTGCATGAACATAATATGGATATGGTACTCCTGATTGAAGCGGTACATCTTTTGGAGGATAAAGACCAGCGGTATATCCTTTTAAAGGAATTTGACGGATATGAACCAAGAGAAATTGCCAAACTATTGGAAGACTATCGTCGGAAAGAGGGGCGGTTGAAGATTCGTAAGAATGCGGATGGCACGCAAGAAGAGATAATCCCTTCTGTGGAATATATCCACATGTTGAAGAGTCGTGCAAAAACTAACATTTGTGCCATCATAAATCGGCTAAGGGAGGAAATAGGATGATGGGTATGGAAGAACTTATTGCAGCTTACATTGAAGGTAATGTGAGCGTGGAGGAGCGGAAAAAGGTGCTTCTGTATTTAGCAGGACATCCGGAGATGCAGGACGCGGTGCTGGCTTTACTGGATGAGGATGTTTTGTCCGAGGATTTCAACGAAGAAGAAACAGAGGTGGAGTATACGGCCTTGCAAACGGAACTACCTTTGGATGATATTGCTTATGCCGCTGCGGCCTTTTCTCCTAAAGTCGCGATAAGAAGCAAGAAAGATGGACGGAATATAGAGACAAGAATGTTTCAACGGCGTGAGAGGATGTTGGGCTTTTGGAATGAACTTAAACGGGATTTGTGATATGTATGGTATCAATAAAGCCTATGAGGGATTGGTGGCAACGGTGGATAATTGTGTCGCTTGGTTGGAACATGATGTATGGCCGGAAAAATCCATGACATCAACTGCTTGTTTCAAATATGCTTATTCAGACGACAATTACATCGATGCCATTATGGAAAACAGGATGGTGCATCGCTGGTTTCATACAATGGCTTTGGAATCTTATGGAAAACAGCTTGAAGTGATAGCATTCCAAGACTCCCGCCTGACCCAGTCTGGCTTTCCAAGAGTGTGGCGTAATTTCCAATACTGTGTCGAGGAGCTGGAGTTGTCCAAGCAGCCGGCGTTCTATGTCACCTCGAAACTTTGCGGGATTAATGCCCTGAGCGTGGAAATGGAAGGCGAGCCGGCCGTTTTATTGAGTTATCCGGCAGCGGTGAAACTGACGGACTTGGAACAAAGATTCGTGATCGGTCATGAACTCGGCCATATACAATCGGGGCATCTGGCCGCCCACGTCGTGCAAGGTCTATTGACTAGGTTGGACAAGCATTCCAAGCTGTTAGGGGCTTTCATGAAGGATATAACGGATGTCCCGCTGAATAGGTGGTACAGGGCTTCGGAATTCTCTGCAGATCGTGCTGGGTATTTGTGCTGCAAGGACTTCTCTGCAGTATTGTCTGTTTTCAAGAAAGTTAAAGAAAAGGCTTTGAAGACGAATTATTGCGGCATCACGGAAATGTACAAGGATCATCCTTTTGTCGCAACGCGGATAGCGGTATTGGAGAAATATATAAAAAGATGTGATTAAGGGAGGGGCGAACTGGAACCAAGATTTTGGACGTGTAAACCTAATAAACGATGATAACGGAAAAAATAGATGAAATCATTGACCGCCGGATAGGGCGCAATGCGTATGCTGGCAAAGGGCATCTTGATTGTGTCAAAGCGCAGAAGGCTTTTTTTCTGAAGTTGAAGGAACGGGTGGAATCCTATCGGACATTCAGGCAAACGGTCCTGAAGCAGATAGAAGATGGGGCAGGGGAATATTATGCCATGTCTGTCGAGGATCCTTCCTTCGAAGAGAAGGTGCGTATGGCGGATCCGGATAGATTCCTATCCGGATTGAATGCCGCGTTGGCCGAGTGCGACCGGCTTATAACGCGGTTCTCACGGGATACCGTGAACATCAGCGTCATCGGCCTTGCCAGGCAGGGGAAGAGCACGTTGCTGCAGTCAATCACCCAATTGCCGGACAGTATCATCCCGGCGGCATCCGGAAGCGACTGTACCGGAGCAAAATCGGTGATTTCCAATGCTAAAGGAAAGACTTATGCGGAAGTTACCTTTTATAGCGAAAGGGAGCTGATGGAACAGCTGCAGCGGTACCTTGATAAGTTGGAGTCAGGGATTGTGTTGGGGTCGCTGGCCGATTTGAAGAGGATCAGTCTGGTGGAGATAAAGACCGACATGACGGCAAAGAGCTCCTTCTTGTCCCACTTCAAGAAGTATATGGAGCATTATGGGGAATATTGCGGTTTGTTGGGGAGTGTCATAACAGTGCATGATGAAGAGCGTATCCGCGATTACGTGGCCCAATACGGTGTTGACGAACGTAAAACCTATTTATACCTTGCGGTGAAGGAGGTGCGGATTTATACGGAGTTCCATTATGCCGACGCAGGGAAGATAACCCTTGTCGATACCATTGGCATTGGCGATACCTCCCTGGGAATCGAGGACAAGATGATGGCCACACTGGTGAATGACAGCGATGCGGCCATACTCATCCGTCGTCCGGAGGAGAAAGGCGATGCGCTAAGGGAATGGGACAACAGGCTTTATGACCTTATCAAGAAGAACATGCAAGGGCAAGAGCTCGACAAATGGCTCTTCTACGTCCTAAACAGGTATAAAGGGAATGAGAGGACTTCCGCCGGGATGTTTGCCCAATTGCAGGAACATATAAAATCCGGGTCTTTGCAAGTGGCGAAACTGATAGAGGTCGATTGCAAGAATCCGGAAGCGGTGGAGAAGGATCTGGTCTTGGTTATATTGGACACCTTGACAAAGAATTTGGAAACTATCGATGCGGGCATGCTGAAGAAGGCGAATGATAGTTTCGAACGCCTGTATCTAGATTTTTATGATTTGAGGGGGAAAATCGGCTCGGTTCTGGATAACCGATTCCGGAAAATCATGAACACGGGCGGTTTGTTCGACAAGCTGTTCAAGGGTCTGCCCTTGTTTTCAAGACTGCGTGAGCTTGAGAAATCGTACCGGGCGCATAAAGAGGAGCAATGCATGGCCATAAAGGAGGATGTCCTAAAGGTGCTCAGGGGTATTGCCTGTTTGTGCCCGGACAAGGAGGAGGTGCTTATGAAATTAGGCGGCGGTACGATCGACGCACAGCCCAATGTGGTATATAACCATTATGCCGACCACTTGCGTGCCGAAATTGCCGACCGGTTCGAAATAGTCACGAATCAGACGCTTGTCGAGCTGCAGGAGAAGGTCAAGACCGATATAATCGATATCCTGTATTCCCAAGACGGAGGCCGCCTTGGAGGGATACCGCTTTTGAAACCGGTGAATGCGGGTGATAAGCTTGAGTGGCTTAGGGAGTTCATAGAGGAGAAACTGGACAATTTTCCGTCCGTCAAGGATGCATTCTCGTACATACTCGATTACCGTTTGAACATAGAAGGGCTTCTGGAGTACAAGGTGAACTGCAGCCTGGAGTATCTGGACCCTGTTTCGAAGAAGTTCTGCAACATAGACCCGCGGGGATTGAGCGATGAGGAAACTGCCGATCGTATCGCGCAGAGTTTTCTCTATGCGATAGATACGGTCGCGGACGACATGGTGGGGAGTGTTGCAGACATGCTGGTCATACCGAACAATTCCTTTTTCGCCCGCATACGTAAATTCCGGGAGAAGATAGCCTATTCGGATGAGGGAAATGAAGAATTGAAGGAATTCTACCGCGATAATTGTGCAGCCGTCTGGAAAGAGGAGTTCGGTCGGCAGATTAGCACGCAGGCGGCGCTCGGGGCGTGGACGAATTTCGATTCGGAAATAGCATCGTTGTGCGATAGGAGCAAGTTTAACATAAAAATTGCTTGACCATGAAATTTTGGGATAATCTGCGCCGGCAATCGGGTTGCCGCATGACCATGAACGTCTGCATGATGGGGCCGCGGGCTGTCGGTAAGACCACCGTCCTGACTGCGATTTTCAGTGAGACGCAGAATTCGATAGCCACGACAGAGCTGCTGCTGCATGCTTTCGGTGATACGAGTGCCGACATAACGGAGAAAAGACAGATGCTGGCTCATATCTTTGCCCAGAAGATACAGATTGAGGACAGGCCGGAGGCAGGGATAGCGGCAAGCAGTGCCGTCCATACCTTTGACTTTTCGTTTGGTCTCAAGGGGAAAGAACCCAAGGTGGATTTGCATATCAAGGACTTTCCTGGGGAGTATGTCCGGGATAAGTCGGAGGAGGTCGTTTCCTTCATCGATGAATCCAATGCGGTTTTCATTGCCATAGATTCCCCACACCTCATGGAAGAGGGCGGGAAGTATTGCGAGGCGAAGAACCGAGTGAGCGATATCACCGAATTCTTCCGGAAAAGCCTTGCCGGGCTTTCCACGGAGAAGCTGGTGCTGCTTATCCCGCTCAAGTGCGAGAAATATTTTTATGCCGACCGGATGGATGAACTCCTGCAACGGCTGGAAGACACGTATTCGGATCTTTTGGCGCTGTTCAAGGCTAATGACAAGGTGGTTTGCGCGGTGACGCCAATTCTTACGCTGGGCGGTGTCGAGTTCGACAGGTTCCGGAAATCGGGCGGTGCAGTGGATTTGAATCCCGATGGCTGCCCTTCGGATGTGATTTACAAGTTCCGGGATGGCAATGCCGCCTATTCGCCCACGTTCTGCGTGCAGCCTTTGTATTACCTGCTTTCGTTCACGGCCGCACAGTATAAACGGAACAAGAAGAGGAAATCCTTTATAGACAGGATGATTGCGAAACTGTTTGATTTGTTTGACAATGATCCGGAATTATTTGAAGAAATCCTCAAAATTGAAAGATTCCGTGGAATCGATATTCCGGGATATAAGATTGAATGCGGAAAAGATAAGTTCCACTATAACCGGTAAGGTGGAAGGAATCGGGCTCGATGTGGTAGAAAGAGCCAGGGAGATAGCTTCTACGGTAAGGGGCAAGGTGGAGGAAATAAGTATAACAGTTAAAGTTACGGCTATGGCAAAAGAAGTCAAAAATGAACAGGTTGAACCACATAAAGTGATAATGCTGGGAGGTAGACGAGCCGGAAAGTCTTCGGTACTGGCATGCATTGTCGACCAATTGGCGAACAAGACACCGGGTGATATATGTTCGGTAATACAGACAGACCAAGGGCATGTGTTTTACGACAATGATGGCAAGGCCTATTGTTTGCCTCCATTGTACGAAAAGAAGATTGAGATTAAAGATTTTCTCGGCAAAATAAAATTGCCCAATGCTTTGTTCGTGGTCGATATGAAAGCAACTACCGATAAAGGCTCCTATTATCTCCAGATAAGAACCGGAGAATCTGCCACGATGAAGCTCGAATTTGTCGATGTCCCTGGTGAGAGCATGGAGTCTGTAAGAAGAGAGGGAAATCACATTGGACCTAATCCTGAGCGGGAGGAACTTCAAAAACAGGTCCAAGAAAGCGACATATTCATCATTACTATAGATACGCCATTTTTGATGGAGGCGGGTGAAGGGGTCAATCTTGTTTATAACAGAATTCAAGAAATAACCGATATCATGGGAAATCTGATAATAAATAGAGAGGATAGCTGGGATAAGAAATTTGTGCTGTTCTGTCCGGTAAAATGTGAGAAATGGCTCAAGGAAGGGAAGGGGGAGATGATTGCCGATAAAGTGTGCAGGGTGTATCGTAATCTGATAAATACGTGGGTTAAGCATCCGAATGTGGCTATGTGGATTATGCCGGTGGAGACGGCAGGCGGGATAGAGTTCAGCAAGTTTATGGATGCTAAGCGTGTTTTCAAATCGAAAGAGGATGGATATGGAGAGAGTTGTTCCGTTAATCCGCTTACTGGGACAATCATCTATCGGGACGGGAGGATAGAAAAGGGAAAGAACGATTACGTGTTTGAAGATGATTTACGATGGCAACAGTCTTTCCATAGTCCTATTCCTATACCATTGGCTTGGTATAGATCCACTGGCGAAGGATACTCACCGAGATTGTGCGAGCAGCCTGTTTACCGTTTTCTATGTTTCCTGGCAGAGAAGGAAGAACTAATTAATCAGGAAAAGTTGAAGAAAGACCAGGATGTGAAGAGGTGGAAACGTTTTTTGAGATACCTACGCAATTATCGGTCTCCGTTTGGGGATTATGCGGAGGAATTTAAGGCGCTGGGAGACAAGATTAGGCAGGGAAATCTTATCAAGGAATCGGGCGATGGTTTTAGAAAATTGACGGAAATTATCAAATAGGTAGCCATGATACAGGTATATACACAATATTCGTTCGGAGGTTTTCGAATCTATAAGATAGAGGATGCTGCTGAGGATCGGCTTGATGCAAGCAAGGTTGTGGCAACAGGTGACTTTATGGGATACCCGGATGAGGCTGCCATATTCATTGACAGGAGGGGCGCTAAGATTGCCTACTGTTACTTGAATGATAAACTTGTATTGACAATCAAGGAAATACCAAGCCTTGACAAGGATTCGGACGGTAGGCCGGTGAATTGCGCTGTGCAGTTCATTGGCGATTTTGATGACCGGCAGATATTGGATAATGTGACCATATCGATATGCAATAACTTGCAAGAATTCGGGAGTTTCTTTGCCAGTCTTTTCTCTGTCCGCGGCGGATTCAAGATAGAGGGCAATAAATTGTTTGCCTATATCTCTTCGTGTGCAACGAGAGAGTTTTCTGGCGAATCCCCGCTTTTGGAACTGAAGAAAAGGAAATCGGGTGTGATATTGTTTGTCCCTCTTTCGGATAGTTTCCTCAGCGATTCTTTTGTCAGGACTAAAACAATGGAGGAATTGCGTTTTTCCGCTGCGGAGTTGAAGCATTGTTTGGTTCTTTCGCATCGCGATTTGTTGCAACAACAGGGGCGGCTGTCTTGGGAAGCGTCTGATGTTGGCTTGCCACAAGAGAAGAAAGAGGAAGTTGTTCCTGTCCAAGACAAACCGTTGGAACAAACCGAAGATGTTTCGGAGGAAGAAAGGCAAGATGTCGGTTTAAAGGATAACGATTCGGAGAAGGAGTGCCGGTCATTGCAAGCCGAGAACGAACAGCCCAAAGCTAAGAATGCGGAATTGACGAGAGAGAATGCGGAATTGACGAGAAAAAAAGAAAAGTTGAAAGAAGATTTGAATCGTGGGAATTCGCTAATCGTTCTCCCTGATAACTACAAAGAAAAGTATGGATATTGCAAAAAATTGTGCAAATATCTTATCTACTTGGCTGCTGTAGAAGCCTTGGCATTGCTGCTTATGATAATCTTTTAATTTATTGACTATGATACGGAAACTTGTAAATCTCAAGACAACAGAGTACGAGCACAACTTTGACAAGGCTGCGTTGAATGCGCTGCGGGCCTTGAAGGGTGTCGATACCCTCACCAATTTTGTGATGAACTGGACCTATGTCAAGTGGCACCTTGTGGAATTGGCAGGAAGCAATTTCCATGTCACCAAAGAATCCTGCCCGGAATTGTACGCGCAAGTGAGGGATGTGGCCGACACGCTTGATATTGTCCAATTGCCGGAAGTCTACACGGAATGGGGCTACTTTATCAATGCTTATACGACGGGATACAAGGATTCGACATTGTTAGTCCTTTATTCGGGGGCGGTCGATCTTATGACAGAGGAGGAGTTGCGTTTCATTATCGGCCACGAGATGGGGCATATCAAAAGCGGCCATGTGTTGTATCACACCATGACACAGATGTTTTCAAACATAATATCGAATGTGTCGATTGCTTCGCCGCTTGTGAAACCGATGTATTTGGCCCTTCTTTATTGGTACCGGATGTCGGAGTTTACCGCCGACCGTGCCGGCCTTCTGGCGTGCCAGGATGTCGATGCAGCGCTCAATGCTGTCATCAAGATGTCCGGTTTCCCCAGCAAGTATTTTGACAAAATGGACAGGAATGCCTTCATGGAGCAGGCAAGGGATTTCCAGAACCGATATGGAGGCTTCACCGATACGGCGATAAAGAACATTTCCATCCTTAATGACAGCCATCCTTGGACAATCATGCGGGCTGCCGAGCTGATTAAATGGATTGAATCCGGTGAATATGAGAAGGTCTTGCAAAGCGCCAAGAGCAAGACGTGTCCGGTTTGCAAGAAGGCTGTCGCTGACGATGCTACTGACTGCCCTTATTGCGGACATAAATTTTAAGGATTGTGAATTTGGCTGTTGCTAAATTCCCTTGAATTGGTCGATTGTAGCAAATAGCCTACACCCGTTAGCGGAATTAAAATAGGGTGTGGTTAGATGTGTCCGATGGGGCTTTTTAATTCCGCTAACGGGTTAGTATACGTAAATATTCAGATGTCATGAGTGAACAAAAAGATTACAGCGAAGGTTTTTCCTTTTTTAAGTTGCTGTCAAGCCTTTACGAGAAATTTATTTCCGTGTTTCAAAGGCATGATAAACAAAATGTAAATAGTGCTATTGTGGATTTAGGTAGAACTCCGGAAGAGAAGGCGCAGCTGCAAGAGATGTGTGAAGAAATAGATGATTACCATCGATGTCTTGCTGAATTGCGAGAAAGCAAATTGAGTCCTGGTGAATGGCTTGAACGAAAAATAGATACAGAGGTGGAAGAGTTGGAGAAATCGGGAAAGCTGGCTCCGGAAGTTTCTAAGGATGCAAAAGACGAATTGAAGCGGTTTGTATACGATCAATTCAGTAGAGATATAGAAAGTCAGACGGATGCCCTTAATGAGGAATTGGATCAAACGGTTGAAATAGCGAAGGGAGGTGCACAATGAAACGTACTTTTGAGTTCGATGATATCGCTGCAGTAGACATGGCCCTTAAGAATCTTCGCTTATATAATCGGGCTATGTATATTTCTGTTGACGAGAAATCTATTGATAATAGGTTGACGGAAGAATATTTCCGTGCCGTTGAGTCAGAGAAGGAAGCCGAATTGGAAAAAGTGATTGGTGCAGCAGCGATTCAGGACTGTAACGATAATCCCGATATTCCGCAGAAAGATAAGCAGAAAGTTGGAAATCGTATGCAACGGGAGCTCCTCGCTGCTGTCAGGGCTGCTAAGGTTGACTATCGTTACCAATGTGGAGAATTTGGTATGCCCGGGTCTCCTATAGCCGAAAAAGAACGAGAAAAACGGCATAAGGAAATTGCCATCGTTGGAAAAGCGCATTATCTCAAAAAGGCTACGAAGAGTATTCGTAGAGTATCGTCTCGGATTGCACAAAAGGAGGTTATCTGTAGGATACTTAAAGAACTTACCGATAATACAGTTGTTGTGAAATGGGGGACAAGGGCAATCATGTTGGCTGTTAGATTGATTCCCGATCGTGTTAAGACAAAAGTTAAGGAAGAAGCTAAAGAGGTTTTTGAAAAGACAGCTAACATTATTAAGAGAAGGATCGAGAAGTTCAAAGAAACACCTGTCGGGAGCAAGGTTACGGAGTTGCTGGAAACAAAGGTAGCACCTGTAATAAATCGGGGTATTGACACTGTACAAAGGGTAATCTTGCAAGGGAAGATTGCGTTCCGGAGGGTAAAGACGCGTATTAAAAGTCGGTTAGCATAACATTAAGCATAAATCATGAAATCTGAATTCACCAATCAACTGATAACCGGGATACAATCGGTACCTATTATTTATATTCCGCATTTCCATTATTCTTTGGTGGATGAGGTTTTGATGGAAATATTGGGTTCACGGCCGGGTAAGCCTTCCTCCTTGGGTTTGGGTCGAGATTCGATTATGGAATTCGATATATCCCGAGGAATTGTCGATTTTTATACGAAAAAAGAAGAGAAAGACTTAAGTGCATATTCCAAGCTCTCAACGTTTATCACGTGCATAGTTGACTATGACGACTATTTCGAGAAAGAAAAGATTTTCCTTTTTAAAGATTTCGCGGAAGCCATGCAAGACAGCAAGATGTTGTCTTTGTTGAAACTTTTTGCCTCGAAATATGAAAATGGCTGTTATGACGACTTGGTGACTATTATTATTGTCTCTCCAGAGCCTGTTTCAATGCTTCCGGAATCGATTCAGAAATTCCTGACCATTGTCGATATTCTCCCTCCCAATGTGGATGAAATTAAATCGGTTTTGCTGAAGGCTGTCGGAGAAAAGTGCTTGCAGGATGATGCCAAAGCACGGAGATATGTGGATGATATGGTGCGTACACTCCAAGGGTTGCAGATGTATGAAGTAAAGCAAACCTTGCGAACGGTTCTGTCGTTGACGAATGGCCGATTGACTGGTCGCGCGATAGAGTTTGCGCTTGAGGAGAAGAAACGCATCGTCAAGAAGTCGGGGATTATTGAAATTGTCGATACGGATATAAAGTTCGATGATGTCGGCGGCTTGAAGAGACTGCAAGACGATTTGCAGCTGAAGAGTCGTATATTCAGCAATCTCGGGGATGCCGCGAAATATAATGTGCCGATTCCCAAAGGGATATTGATTATCGGGATGCCGGGATGCGGCAAGAGCATGATTGCCCAAGCGACCGCGAATAAATTCGGCGTATCCCTGCTCAGGTTGGATGTTAGCCGTTTGATGGGTAAGTATGTAGGGGAAAGCGAGGCGAATTTGAGGTTCGCTCTTGCTACGGCGGAGGCGGCTCATCCTTGTGTTTTGTGGATTGATGAGATAGAGAAAGCGTTTGCAGGCACGAACAATTCCGGAGGCAATAACGACATGTTGGTCATGCGTATGATGGGGCATTTCCTTACATGGATGCAGGAGCGTAAAACACCGGTTTATATAGTGGCTACGGCTAATGATGTCATGCGCCCTGAATTTATGCGGAAAGGTCGGTTTGATGAGGTTTATTTTGTAGACTTTCCGGATAAAACTGAAAGGGAGGAAATCCTGCGAAAAAAAATTGCTAAAAGGTACGTTTCGCAAAAGGACTCTATTTTTGATTTTTCCGGAATTGGAGACTGGAGTGCCGTTGTCGAGCCTATGGAAGGAGAGTACGGAGGTTTTTCTGGCTCAGAGATAGAGTGCGTTCTGAATATAGTTGTAGAGGAGAAGTTCTCCTGCTACCTGACAAGCAAAGAGAAATCTAATGATGCTAGTTTTGAGCCAGAGAAGATAAAGGTGACGAGAGAAGATTTCTCTAGGGCGATTGGCAAGATCAAGAGTTCTGTGATGTCGAACCAAAAGAGCGAAAAGGGGGGAGAGAAGACCTCTATTGAAAGGATTCGGGAGATGCAGAAAGTGTATAAATTTATTAATGCAAAAGGTTGACATTGCATATGGTAAGCTGCGTTGAACGTAAATGATAGAAATATAAGATGGCAAAGATTTTAAAACCCCTCTTTATTGGTGGAGTGCATGGAGAACATTGTGTAGATATCGAACAGCTGAAAGGCTATTTTCAGCATCTTTCACAAGATTCCGATGTATATAAGGATTTGCTGGATTATTCAAAGTTCGGGGATTTGGAATCTTGGCTGGAAAAGCATGGGGAAGAAGGGCTGGCGCAGAAGGTCGCCGCCATTGACAAAGAATTAGGGGATACCGAATACATGAATAAACTCAGGGTGGTTTTTGCCCCGGATAGGAAACCGGAATCTTCTTTTCAGAAACCGAAATTTGAAGAGTGCGTCAGCCTAGTTGTATCGGACAAGAAGGCGACACACGATGGATTCATAGTGGAGCTGTCGTTCAAAATCTTATCGTCCGTAAACGAGGAGTATGAAGTCAGGCTGGAGTGCGGGCGGAGGGACACGGGTTTTATGCTCTGTCCTGCAGATTATGAGGAATTGAAGGAGTATCGGAAGTCTTTTACGTTTCGAAAAAGGGCAAGCAAGGAGATAGGGGAGTTGAAGATTCTTGTGGATGGCAATCCGATACAGGTGGAAGCCATTGGCAGGCCAGGGAAAGGAACGCCGCTGCAATCGTCGATCGACCAAGACAATAAGGTGGTGTCGGTGGGATCTGTCTCGTTCGAGATGGTCTATGTGGAGGGCAGTACGTTCCGGATGGGGGCAACAGAGGAGCAAGGGGAAGATGCCTATGTTGATGAGAAGCCGGTGCATTCGGTGACCTTGTCGAGTTACATGATAGGGAAGCACGAGGTGACGCAGGCCTTGTGGGAAGAAGTGATGGGAAACAACCCGAGCTATAACAAACTAGGTGGGGATTACCCGGTGGAGAATGTCAGCTGGGACGATTGCCAGGAGTTCATTCAGAAACTGAACGCGAGGACTGGGATGAAGTTCCGGTTGCCGACGGAGGCAGAGTGGGAGTACGCGGCGCGGGGAGGAAGCAGGAGCAAGGGGTACAAGTACGCGGGGAGCGACAACTTGGACGAGGTGGGTTGGTACGAAGATAATAGCGGCAGACATACGCATCCGGTAGGGTTGAAGAAGTCGAACGAGCTGGAGGTGTACGACATGAGCGGGAACGTGTGGGAGTGGTGCCAGGACGGGCATGGGGGTTACACGGCCGATGCGCAGACGAATCCGGCCAGGCCTCAATCCAGTAAGTGGGACAATCGCGTGCTTCGCGGGGGCGGCTACTGGAACATCGCCAAGTGCTGCCGTGTGTCGAACCGGAGCAACCACGGCCCTGGCCGCAGGCGCGTCAACAGCGGCCTCCGTCTCGTTTTGTCCCTTTAGTTTTCCTGCCAAGCTGCCCACTAAGCTATGAAGCGGTAGGTCAAAACGGGTGTCCAGCGGAATAGCAGAGGTGCAAGACGGCCAAGCCACGGCCCGCCACTTGTCGGGTATCTATTGGGCAGATAAGGCAGGTTGCGAACCTTAGCGAAAGTTGTTTATATAAATAGAAACAAGATGGCGAAGATTGTTAAGACCCTTTATATTGATGGAGGACATTGTAGAGATGTTGGACAGTTGAAAGGCTATTTTCATAATCTTTCACAAGATTCAGCTGTATATGAGGATTTGTTGGATTATTCAAAGTCCGGGGATATGGAATCTTGGCTGGAGGGACATGGGGAAGAAGAGCTGGCGCAGAAGGTTGTCGCCATTGACAAAGAATTAGGGGATACCGAATACATGAATAAACTCATGGCGGTTTTTGCCCCGGATGAGAAACCGGAATCTTCTTTTCGGAAACCGAAATTTGAAGAGTGTGTCAGCTTGGTTATATCGGATACGAAGGCGACATACGATAGATTCGATGTGGAACTATCGTTCGAAATCTTATCGTCCGTGGACGAGAAGTATGAAGTCAAGCTGGAGAGCGGGTGGGGGATTAAGGGATTTAAGCTTAATCCTATAGAGTATAAGGAGATTAAGGAGTGCTTGGTCAGTTTTTCGTTTCGTAAAAGGACTGGCAAGGAGATAGGGACGTTAAGGATTCTTGTGGATGGGAATCAGATACATGTGGAATCTATTGATATGATAGGGAAGAGATTATCACCACAATTGCCAATGACATCGGAGCAAGATAATAAGGTTGAGTTGTATAGAAGCCAAGCGGGTTCTATTTATGAATGCCAAGTGGGTTCTGTTTCATTCGAGATGGTGCATGTGGAGGGTGGCACGTTCCGGATGGGGGCGACGGAGGAGCAAGGGGAAGATGCGTTTGATAGCGAGAATCCGGTACATCAAGTGACCTTGTCGAGTTACCTGATAGGGAAGCACGAAGTGACGCAGGCCTTGTGGGAGGAAGTGATGGGGCGCAACCCGAGTAAGAACAGGCAGAGCAGGGACTACCCGGTGGAGATGGTCAGCTGGTTTGATTGCCAGGAGTTCATTCAGAAACTGAACGCGAGGACAGGAATGAGGTTCCGCTTGCCGACGGAGGCGGAGTGGGAGTATGCGGCGCGTGGCGGGAATAGGAGCAAGGGATACAAGTACGCGGGGAGCGACAATTTGGACGAGGTGGGCTGGTACGAAGACATTAGCGACTATCATACGTATCCGGTAGGGTTGAAGAAGCCGAACGAGCTTGGGCTTTACGACATGATCGGGAACGTAGCGGAGTGGTGCCAGGACTGGTATGGGAAATACAGCAGCGAGGCGCAGACGAACCCGACCGGACCGCAATCCGGGGGCTATCGCGTGCTTCGCGGGGGCAGCGTCTGGTACGATGCCAGGTTCTGCCGGGTGTCGTACCGGTTCTACTACGACCCTGGCCTCAGGTGCGTCAACTTCGGCCTCCGTCTCGTTTTGTCCCTTTAGTTTTTCTGCCAGGCATCCCATCTTGCCCACTAAGCTAAATCGGCAGGCCGAAGCGAGCCGCCCCGCGGAACGGCAGTGGAGCAAGGCGGCCAAGCCACGGCCTGCCGATTGCTAAAAAGGGAAGTGCTGCTAATCAGGAAATGGAGAAGCTTTTCTTAAAGAGGCCTTCCGACTTAAAGTGGTGATAGCTTTGATGCTTGTAGGGTATCTATAGATTTGTAAAATGGCAAATGTGTGATGTTAATGAATAGAGGAAAAGGTTGATAAAAGGAAAGAGATGGAATTGAGAATGTTGTATTCGGAATTGCAAGCTCTGCTGGCTTCCTGCCTTGGGCAGGAAATCGATTTTCAATATGTGGAGGCTAAGACTATCCGCCTTCAGAAACAGGTGGAGGTAGGGGCTTTGGGCTTTAAGATGAAACGTAAAGTCAAGCTGGAGATGACGGTGGAGGCGATACAGGGAAGCGATGTGGATATTGTGTTGGGAGGGGGATTAGGTGTGGATCTGTTGTTGAGGGTGGTTCTTGTATTCGTGAAAAACGATCAGGCAAGCAAATTGATAGAAAGGAAAGACGCTAACCGGGTTCAGGTTCATCTAGGGGAAATTCCGCAGGTGAAGAAGTTTCTGGACAGAGTAGAGGTCTCGGATTTGATATTCGAACCGGAGGGGCTTCGTCTGGTGGGTTCTTTGAAGTAAAAGGAATAGTTTCAGGGTGCTTGGCTTGGAAGGAAGGAAAAGATCGGGTTTTAGATTGGGGAATAGTACAGAGATGAAAAACTTTATTTTGAACGAATATGGATTGGGACGATTTGACAGACAGAGAAAGGCAGCTGGATAAGGCAATTGACCGCTGCGGCATGGAATTAAATGCTTCCGATGCTTGTGTGCGGCAAATCATGCGTATGATTGGAGCTGATTCTGCCGAATTCGGATATGTCAAGGACCGTGTGGCATTGCGTTTGCGGATACAGGCATTGCTTGACAAGACTGATGCGTTTATTTCTGATACGGAAAAGATGCTTGATCGGTTTGAAAAGGAGGATGAAGAATGGCGCAGGAGAGGTCGTGCCTTGGGACTCGATTTCTGATACCGATTTTGCATGATAACAAGTAAAAAGAGATTGAAAATGAGCCGAGTCAATTTGTGGAAAATTCCGCTTTATCGTGCCAATATATTCAGCAGTATGTTGTGCAGACAGTCCGTAAAGCGGTAATGGATTTGATGCTTTTCGGGTATCTAATGATTTGTGAATTAAAATATTTTGATATGAAATGTCCTAAATGTGGAAGTACCGATTTGGTATATATGGGTAGAAAGGTGAAACCTTCAATCAAGAAAGCATCAGCTATGGTTGGTGCTGGGGCTTTAGGTGTTGTTGGTATGGGCTTGCTGTTTGTTCCCGGCATGCATTATGTGGCCCTTGCCGCATGTGCTGGAGCTACTGCTGTCGGGAAGAGTGCGTCCACAATAAAGTCCGAGGAAGTAGATAAATTCCGTTGTAGCGCATGTGGGCATCTGTGGGCGTGTAAATAGGTGGTCTATTTGTAAATATTGAAATATAGGATATTAATACTGTTGAAAATGGAGTCGGTCTTTGGAACATTGCGTGTTGCTACGGGCATTGCCGGTTATTTCGGTTTGGTGGATAGTGTTTCGGTAGATGTGAAGAAACTGGTGCATCAGGCGTTCTTGTCTGCTAAAGATAATTTAGAGTATGCTCTCAATGCAACTGGGGAAAATCAGTGGGATTATATTAAACGAGCCCAAGGAAAATTTATAGAAGCCATTAATGTAGAGGAAAATGAAAACAAGGTTTTGTCTTTAACGGGATTGGCTTTTTGCCAGTATTTATTGAGTGATGGCGAGAATGCAAAACGGACGATTAAGCGAATAGATGCTGTTCGACTGACACGTTCTAGGAAAGTAAAGGATGCAGTAAACGAAAGCGTTTTAGGTGAAGTAATTAATTATGGAACCTCTTTTGTAATCATACGAGATCCTATTCCCGTTCTACCTCCTTCTCCCATTACAGCTTTTGGGCGTATTGGATTTAATATTGTTAGGGCATGGAATCGCGGTGCTGCGGAGAAAGATTTTGACATATTCAAGCAAAAATGTGTACGATGGTGGGAAGATATGCGTTTGCAAGTTGTTTCGCATGACTAAAATGAAGTGAATGAGCTTTGTCGATGTACGTTGCTTTTTTGCGTTGTAGCGGCGGGTTGGATTTTTTTAGGATCTCGTGATAGGAAAACATCCTTTTCCTGCTCTATTATCTTGAACACTGAAACAGGAAAGCAGGATGAAGACTACAGAAATGGAAAAGGAGTGGCTTCGCCGGGTTGCCGGAGGAATCCGTCCGCAAAAACAAGATAAAGAGTCGAGCGCACCTAAGGAAGTTCGAAAGAGCCCGGAATCTCCTTCGCCAGAGAAAGACAAGGGATTCAAGGATGTGGCCGGGATGGACAGTCTGAAGAAGTTTGTTACCGAAAGTTTTGTCAATGTATTGAAAAACAGGGATTGTGCTGATATGTATGGCATCAAGCCCCCTTCGATGCTTTTCTATGGCCCGGCAGGTTGCGGGAAGACTTTCTTTGCCGAAAAGATGGCCGAAGAGGTGGGCATTCATTTCATGAAGATAGTGCCAGACGACTTGGCCTGTACCTGGGTGCATGGAACACAGCAGAAAATAGGCGAAGTGTTCAGGACGGCTGAACGCAAGGGTCCTACTTTGTTGTTTTTCGATGAATTCGATGCCATGGTGTCCCGCCGTACCGGCAATGCAGACAACCAGCATTATGATGGCGAAGTGAATGAATTCCTGTGCATGCTGAATAATGCTTCGGAAAGGGGAATTTACGTGGTGGCGGCCACCAACCATCCGGAACGGATAGACCGGGCTGTGCTCAGGACCGGGCGTATCGATGAGATGGTGTATATCGACATGCCCGACATGGAGGCGCGGAGGAGTCTTTTCCAGTTGGCGCTTTCCAAGCTGCCTGCTGAAGATGATATGGATCTGACCCGGCTGGCAACGCTTACGGAGGGCTACAACTGCAGCGATATCCGTTATATAGTAAAGTCGGCGGCACGGAAGATGTTCAATCTTACCATAGAGAAGAATGACGGCGTAGTGAGGAAAGTCACGCAAAATCTGCTGGAGGAGACTATAAAAGGGAAAAGCCCCTCGGTCAGTGGACGGGAGCTTAGGGAATACGAGCGTGTACGGAGCGAGTTCTCCCCCAAGGACGAGCACAGCATGCCGACGACTGTAGGGTTCAGGTAGCGATTGAAACTGGCAGACAGGCGAGTTTCAGCATGCTGGATGCATGACGGGCATGTTTCGATGAAAGTAAAAATAAAAAAATACATATAAATATGATAACGAAAATATTGGATGCGTTCAGCCAGCTGGGTTTTAAATTGGAAGAAGTTGAAGAAGTCGGCTATTCGTTCGAATACGAGGGATCGGATTTCCTTTATATGGTTAATGTCCAGAATCCTGAATTTTTGACCATTGCAGTTCCGGGATTTTACGAGTGCGATGAGGCCGAGAAGAGTGCTTTGTACGTGTTGGAAGATAAATTCAATGCTGCATTGAGGTACGTGAAGATCTATACGATAGGCGGTGCGCTTTGGCTTTTTTATGAGCGAGAATTGTTGGAAGAGGATAACCCGGCTCAGGTTATATCTCACATGATATGCCATTTGGAGTTTGCTTTGTCCTATATCCGTCGGACATTGGAGGGCGCGGATACGGAAACAGGCAATACTGTTTCTGCCATTGAAGAGCCGGAAGCCAAAGACGAAACGGATACAGACGAATAGGAGGACAGCTATATGGATAAAAAGGAATTGGTGGTTTCGACCCTTGAATCTTTAGGGTATGTGCCGCAAGCAGACAATGACAGGGGAATTTTCTTTCCGTTCCAGATGAAGACCATCTATGTGATTCTTGGCGAGGAAGATGAGACTTATTTGTCGGTCGTTTTGCCGCATTTCGCAGAAATAGGGGAAGGCGAAGATGCCTTTGTGCTGGCGGTCTGCAACAAGGTGACACGAAACCTGAAATTAGGTAAGGTCTATGTGGATCAAACCTGCAAATGGGTATCGGCCGCTTGCGAATTTTTCTATACGGATGAGCGGTGCCTGCGGGAAAGCCTGGAGTTCAGTTTGGAGGTACTTGGCATTGTACGATCTGTTTTCCGAAAGGTTAAAGATGATTTTCTGAAAAATACTATGAATTAAAAATCAAAATAATATGTTGACAATTATCTGTATTACGATTCTTGCCTATTGGATTTTAGGCAAGGACGTGAAACGACTTTTGGCCAAAGTGAAGAACGTGGACTGGCGAGCCAGGTTCCAGAAAATGATGGACAAGATGCGCCCCTATGCGCTTAAAGTGGGGCGCACGGCGGCGCGGCCTTTGGTGCAGTTCTATTATGTGATGGCCGATGAGCGGACCACCCTATTGGATCGCGTCCTGATTTATGCCGCAATACTTTACACGATTTCGCCGGTAAGCCTTTTGCCGGCCGCCGTTTATAAGCTGTTGGGCGTTCTGGACGAGGGCGTGGCGGTAGTGTACGTCTACAGGAAAGTGAAAGATAAAATCACACCGGAAATCAAGGCCAAGGCCGAATCCAAGCTGGATGAATGGTTCGGTATCGAATACACGCTGATAGAGGGCCGGTAGCGGAGATGGATGTCCGCTGGCAAGGCGGCCTCGTGTGGTCTCGCCAGCGGGAAAATCTTGATGTCCTTTTAATGATTTAATTATGTTATTGTTATGAAAACAAATTGTTTGATTGCATTCTTTTTGATGGGCATCCTGTTTTCGGGACTCTCTTGCGGGGAATCGCATGGCAAGATGGTTTTTGACGGTCCGGATTCCACGGGGCCGGATTCCGAGGTTGTGGCCCCTGTGGCTGACGATTCACTTGCCGGGCAGTGCCGTTTCATCGATTTTCCCGATGATTTTTTTGAAACCTGTCTTCCGGCAGTACGTGATTCCTTGGCACGTTTCGATCGCGCTTTGCTGACCGAGAGTGGAAAGTATGTGGTTTTTTGCCATCAAGATAAGTTCGGCATTTACGACCTCCCGAGTAACCGCACTTTGGTCCCCGCCGAATACGCGGCCATAGTGCCGAGGAATCGGACAGAGACCGAGGTGGGGATGGTTTCCGTTTTTGCGTATGTGACAGACATAGAGGCGGGTTTGATTGGCATTTGCGAAGCCAACGATGAATATATGGTGATAACCATGAAGACGTTGTAGGTCTCCTTGGTTCTTGAATGCCAGCGTAAACTGTGATTGCTTACCTTTGCATGCCGGGCAACATTCTATCATCGGGAGGATTTGGTATAGAAGCGAAAGGCTGATGGATTGGTGGCTCATAATAAAAAGGCTTATAATTAAAACATCATGCTATGAAAAAAAGTGAGCTGATTTTAGGAGCAAGCGTTTTCCTGGCTTCGATCGGGATTATGCTGAGCACATCCTGTTCCAAGAAAGAAGAGCCGCTTTACACGGCTTTGTTGCCAGAAAAAGTAGATGCCTTGCTGTCGGTCAATGTGGAGTCCCTGTTAGAAAAGAGTCAACTTTGGGATAATTCGCAGGTGCAGGCTCTGCTGGACGAAGCCATGGGAGAGATGCCCGGCACGCAGCAGATTATGCGTTTTCTTTTGAAGAACCCGGAGATTTCGGGAATCGATTTCCATCAAAATGTCTATGTGTATGCCCCGCAAGAGGCTGAGGACTATGCTGCATGCGGGATTTTTGCCATGAAGGATGCCCGACGCCTTCAAACCCTGCTGGAACAAAGCGGCCTCTTTGGCAAATTTGAAGAATCCGATGGGTATGTATGGGCTGAACACCTGGACGGCTTATTGGTGTTTGATGATGTCAAGGGGGCGTTTTTTGTGTCCGACACAACAGTAGCGAAAGAGAGCGTCTTGCCACTCCTGCAGCAACCCGCCTCGGAGAGTTTTTCTGCAACGGAACTTTTCCAATTCTTGCCTTCCGGGGACGAAGCCGGGATCCTGTTGCCAATGTCTGTGGCCGAGGAGGCCGATATGCCGGGTTTATTGCCCGTTTCGGACGCGGATCCGATTCCATTGGATAAACTCTATGTGTATGCCGGTTTGGACTTTGAAGAAAACTCCATGGGATTCCAATGGTCGTACATCCCGATGGATTCGGAAACCAGGGGATGGATGGAATCCTTGTACGAGGGAGTGGGTACGGCTACAGGCGGTCTTTTGCCTTCTTTGGATGGTTCTGCCATGGCCTTTGTCAGTTGGAATATGGACGGAGGCCTGTTAGCGGACCGCATTGAACGTGAGATTCCCATGAGGAATGAGGAGGAAATGGATGAATGGCTTCCTGTTTTGGATGCAATAGATGGGGATTGCTTGTTGAGCGTGGCCTGGACGCATTTCTTGCCCCAAATTGTCTTTAAGGCCGAAGCTCCGGATGTCCGTTCTTTGGATGCTCTTCATGAAAGTTTAGGGGGCAAGGCCGTTGGTTCGAACCGGTATCTGCTGCAGCAGGAGATGTTCCCCTTGTATTACGGTTGGGAAGATGGTTGCTTATGGGCGGGCATGTCCGAATCCTTGCCGGCGGCAGAACGCGGCAAGACGCTTATGGACAAATATCCCTGGGCAGAGTCGGCAAAGGGCGTGTATTTTTATATGGGCTTGGATGCCAAGATCCTGCAAGGGCTGTTAGCGGCCGATTTGCTATCCAATATATTGTCTGGCCATGCTGTGCCGCAACAAGACTTGGAATTGGTTTTGGACGTGTTGCAGCGCTTGGGTATTAGTTATGTTGAATTGTTTTCCACTGAGTTGGGTCGGTATCGTTTGATTGTCCATACGGATTCGGATAATCCTTTGGCCTTGCTGGTGGATTATTTGATGGAAGAACAGTCGGCATAACCCTGTTGGGAATCCTATATCCGGCCTCCTATTCTTTCATGCAGCGGATGGAATAGGCATCGGCTTTGGCTGCGCTGCCCACAGGAGAGACGGTGATCATTTCGTTGCCGTTCTGATCCTTGATGCTGAAAGAAAGGGCTGCTTGTGCGGTGCCGGTGGTAATGGCGTTGGGATAGGCGGCATTGCTCCAGTACGAGCCCCAAAGGCCGGACACGCTGCCCATCAGCATCGCGTACGAGCCATCGTAACGGGTAGCGGCCGGGAACCAGCTCGATACGTTCCGGGCAGAATCCAAATAGAACCACCAACCGTTCCGGTAGTCTTCCAAGCCAATGCTTCCGTTCCCGTCCCGGTCTTCTACTAGGAAGTCTTCCATCGTCCAGCAATAACCTTCATTGCGGGTAAAGAATGCGAAGGATTCCGGGTCGGGAAGCCGCCAGCCAGCCGGACTGGGGTCGAACATGGTCTTGCCGGTAAAACCGTCTTCTTGGGGCGCATTTCCCCAGAGTTTGTCGCTGCCTTCCGCGAGCCAGTCGCGGGAATGGGAAAACTGGGCCATGTTCGAAATGCAGGTGGTCGGGTTTTCAATGGCATATTGCAAGGTGTTGGAATCGAGCGAAGTATAGGAAGAATGCCCGATGACGACTTCTTGGCCGTCTAAGTCATAGACGGGAGCGGGCAGGGTGGATGTTGTGCCGGTTAGCGTGGGAGATCCCGGGAAAGGATCCTTGCGACCCCATTGATAGAGAAGCCCGTAGCTTTGCGGGTTTTCCGGGTCGTCGGCAAGCGCTCCGAGATTGATATTCATGAATGTTTCTCCCTTCTGCGATTTCAGTTCCTGGATTTCGATGCCGGGATTCCAGATATGCCAGCTCCAGAGGATGTGTCCGTCCGGGTCGGTGGCGGCGATGAGGGCGTTGCCGGCTGCACCGGACGAGTTGCGGAACACGATGTTCCCTTCTTGGAGGTAGAGGGTGTCGATGAATCCTTTCTGGCTTTGCCATAGCAGACGGGTGTCTGCAGGGCTGATGCTGGCTGGGATATTAATGCCGGCCACGGTTTTGCCGTTGCCTCGGATTTGGGCGTTGAAGCTGTAGAGGCCGGCCTGTTCGACAATATAGCAGTTGGCAGTTTCCGTGGCATCGAGGCGAACGGGGTCCGGTCTTTTTTCTCCGGGTTTGTTGCAGGCGGAGGCCAGCAGCAGGATGGCGCATACGGAGAGGGAAAGGATCCCATGCGGGAAAAAGGATGTTTTCATGATGAAAGGTTTGGGTTGAAGGTTGAAAATTTTGGTTTGGCTCCCGGAATACTGCCTTTGTTGCCGGTGCGAACAGGCCGATAGCAGGAACTATTGCTGGGGCGGCTTTTTGCTCGGAATACTGCCTTTGTTGCCGGTGCGAGCAAACCCCTCGGCAAGGTTCGGCTTGCAACCAGTTTGTTAGGGCTATGGTGCCTGTGGCGACAACAATTTTGGAGATTCAAGGAGGGGGCGAAGATAGCAAAAAAAATGTTTTTAATTTCGCGCCTCGAATGGAGCTTTGAATTGCAAGAAGATGAAGAATCCGGATATTCCAAAGAGGTCGGCGACTGTGGACTCTGAAGGTATGCCTATAGAAGGAAAGCCTTCGTTCCATACGGGACAGCCGGACGTGATCGACCCTGACAGCCTGCCGATTACTGCGTGGTTGCCCATTTCCAAGAAGGAGATGGAGAAGCGTGGCTGGGAGCAGGCCGACATTATTTTGCTGAGCGGGGATGCCTATGTGGATCATCCTTCGTTCGGGATTGCGGTCATAGGGCGGTATTTGGAACACGCCGGTTACAAGGTGGCGATTCTGCCGCAGCCTAATTGGAAGGACGACCTTCGGGATTTCAGGAAGTTAGGGCGGCCGAGGCTTTTCTTCGGGATTTCGGCCGGGAGCATGGACTCGATGGTGAACCATTACACGGCGCGGAAGCGGCTCAGGAGCAACGATGCCTACACGCCGGGCGGAAAGGCGGGGTTCAGGCCTGATTACCCGACGATTGTCTATTCTAAAATCCTCAAGGGAATTTATCCCGATGTGCCGGTGGTCATTGGCGGAATCGAGGCATCGATGCGGAGGGTGACGCATTATGATTATTGGCAGGATGGCTTGCGCCCGTCTTTTTTGGTGGAGAGCGGGGCGGATTTGTTGGTCTATGGGATGGGTGAGAAGCCGGTTTTGGAAATAGCCCGGCGGATGGAGCGGGAGGAGGGGCTTGAGAGACGGGTCGAGGTTTGCCGTTCGGTTCCCCAAGTTTCGTATATGTGCAAAGATGTGCCGGAAGCGGAATCGTTTTGGAAGGAGAACGCCGGGGTTTTCGATAAAATTTGGGTTGGGCGGGGGAAGGAGAATGGTGTTGAGGGGGATTTGAGTGAAGCAGGCGACCCATCAGCCCCTTGGGTTCAAAAATATAAAGACATACATCTTCAGGCTCATGAGGAATGTTTGAAAGATAAAAAAGCGCAGGCGCGGAATTTCGCTTTGGTGGAGACAGCTTCCAATCAGATTTGCTGCGGACGGATTGTTCAAAGGGTTAGCACGGGCTATGTAGTGGTGAATCCGCCTTATCCGATTGAGTTGGATTGCCATGAAATCGACAAAGTATTCGACCTGCCTTATACTCGTTTGCCGCATCCTCGCTATAAGAATCGAGGGGAGATTCCCGCCTTTGTCATGATTCAAAATTCAATAAACCTGCACAGAGGCTGTTTTGGGGGCTGTTCCTTCTGTACGATTTCGGCACATCAAGGCAAGCAGGTGCAGAGTCGGAGCGAAGAATCCGTCTTGAATGAGATAAAGCAAGTGATGCGGATGCCCTATTTCAAGGGCAATCTGAGTGACTTGGGTGGGCCGAGCGCCAATATGTACGGAATGCATGGCAAAGATTTTCGTAAGTGTCTGGCTTGCAAGCGGCCTTCATGCATTCATCCTTCCATTTGTCCTAATCTGAATCATGACCATGGTCGTCTTTTGAATCTTTACAGGAAAGTGGCGGCTATGCCAGGTATCAAACATGCCTATATCGGGAGCGGAATCCGTTACGATATGATTGTTCCTTATCTGTTCTCGGGGTCCAAGAGCGGTGTGTCTTCCGGTCGGGGCGCTTCTTCCAACCATGTTCGCGAATATATAGAATGGGTGATTCGGCATGGGGTTTCCGGGCGTTTGAAAGTGGCGCCGGAGCATACGGAAAAGCCGGTTCTGGACAAGATGCGGAAGATGCCGTTCTCCCAGTTCGAGCAATTCAAGGCTTTCTTTGATGCCTATTGCCGGAAAATCGGCAAGAACCAGCAATTGATTCCCTATTTCATTTCGGCGCATCCGGGCTGCCGTTTGCAGGATATGAAGGAATTGGAACGCAAGACCCGGCATTTGGGCTATCATCTGGAGCAGGTGCAGCTCTTTACGCCCACGCCGATGACTTTGGCTACCGAGATGTATTATACCGGTCTGGACCCTTATACCTTGGAGCCGGTCTATGTGGAACGCGACCCTGCTGCCCGCGACCGTCAGACCGATTGCTTTTTTTGGTATAAGAGGTAGGAATCGCTTGTTTTTGAATCCGTTGACCATATGGCAAGCAATCGGATTCCTTGCCGCAGGTTAGTACAATAGGACGAAGGCGCCCCAGTATTCCGGCGAAGGATAACGTTCCCGGATGCTTTCCTGGGCTTTGCGGAGGGCCTCTTCGTCGCTGTTGCCTGCATAATATTGCCGGTAGAATTCGGTCATCAACTCGGCGGTGCATTTGTCGTCCACATTCCAGAGGCTCATCAGGATCTTGTCCGCGCCGGCCAGTTTGAAAGCCCTTTGCAGACCGTAGACTCCTTCTGAATTCCGTTCTTGCCCGAGGCCGGTCTTGCAAGCGGAGAGCACGGCCATGGAACAGTCGGAAAAGTCTAAGTACTGGATTTCATCGGCACGGAGAATTCCGTCATCCAGCATGGAGGTTTTTGTGAAGGCGGACTCGTGTCTGTTCCAGCAGGAATCCGCTCCGGCAAAGAACAAGCCTGAATTGTACATGGGATTGTAATCCTTGCGGTGGGCATCGTCCTCTTCGAAGAATCCGTGCGTGGATATGTGGAGTATGTTGTCCCCTTTGCCCGACCTTGCTTTGAAGGAAGCTTCTGTGGCCTTGTCTTCGACATAAAGCAGCGCTTCTTGATGGTTCTGCTGAGCGAGAGTGCGGATGGAAAGGACCTCGTCCCGTGAGAAGACGAGCGGATAGAGAGGGTCTCCTCGTTCAATGTCGCGGTTGAGGACCTGCGGTGCCAGCGTGTTCGCCGGAGTTTTGCAGCCATAATCGATATGGCCCCATATCGCGATTTGCCGATTTTCGTTTTCCTGTGGTTCTTCTTGTGAATATGCAACAAGGTTGGCCATATTGGAGAGCAAGTGGAATCGGTATTGATCGATGAGGTGCCGGTGGGGAGCGATGTTGAGCGCTGGAATGGCAATGGTGTTGAAAATTCCTGATGTTGAATAGAATATATTTGAAATATTGTTCAGATGGGTTTCCAAAGGCTGCCATAGGATGCCTGAAAGCTCCGCTCTGGCGTAAGCCGTCCTGAAATCTTTTTGGAGCAGTTCGGCAACGGGTTGCGAATTTCCCAAGTTCACCGATATGATTTTGTCTTGATGGTTTACTATGATGGCAATCAATTGGCCTTCGGTGGTTTGCGTGAATTCAATGGCAACGGTCTTCGTGTCTAGCCTTCGGCTTATGTCGTCCGTGGAGATTTGAGCGGATTCCTTGTCTTTCCGGTAGGCTTCGCTGGCTGTGGCGAGTTCCTTGTCCAATTCGTTTATTTTCCTTTTGAGCCGGTTCTTTGCCAAGGCATTGCCGATGTTGTCGATGTTCTCTCGGTAAGAGAGCTCTTTGCGGTACTCTTGCAGTTCCTCGTATTTTTCTACCAGGCTTTGGTCTCCGGAGTTCCTGATGAGGTTCGATACCTCTCGGTTGGAGCGCAAGAGCAGGCCTTTCATGAACAAGGAATTGTCAAGGCATAATCGGGCCAGTTCTTCGGAGGGGGCTTTTGCAAGCAGGTTCAAGGCATAATCAAAGGGGGCGTCAAGAAGTTCCACGAAGTATTCTCTTTGGGATTCGCTCATCAGGAAAAGGTTTTTTCCCAGCAGTTTCTTCAGGCGGATGCAGCATTCGGTCACTTGCTTGCGCAGATGGTCCCAGTCTTTTTCGGCTTCAAGGAATTTGAAACCCCGGACAAGGTTCTCGATATACAGCGGGTCTTCGGAAGAGGTGGTTCGGGAAAGGTATGCGGTGTAAATGTCATAGAATCGTTTGCTGTTCTTGATATCGTGGACCTGGAAGCAGAGGTCTGCCAGTGTGCCGTAGCCGGATTTGTCCTCTTCGCGGGCATCGGTCTGGTCGGCGTATGTTACCGAGAAGCTGATGTGCGGATAGGCGGCCAAGGGGCCTTGCTGTTCGATGACCCATTGGGAGAGCTGGTTCAGGTTGCTTAGGATAAAGGCTGGCTTTCTGTCTTTTTGTTTCAGGAGGGTATCGATATAGGCATCCATTTCCGAGATGGCGGAATCGGGCTTCTCCAGATACAGGAATTTCAGGTCGTAGAGTCGGGTGAATTCGGAAATGGATATATTGGATTGCGGGTCGATGGCTTCCTGGATTTCCGTGTAGATTTGGCGTGCGTCCGGGCTGAGATGGGATTTCATGATGCCGTAATGCAGTTTCATGTTTTCGTAATCGCCCATGGATTCGTAAAGTTTGACGAGTTCCCGGGCCATCACAAACCGGGAGAAGTCCTTGAGGCCGGGATTTCTGTTGAGCTCTTCCAGCTCCTGTTCGCTGTAGGCCTTGAAATGGTATATGTCCTTGAGCAGGTTTTCGGCTTTTCCGTATTCCCCTATCCGCTTGTAGCAATCGGCGGCATCGTATAAATATTGATACGACTTGCTGTTGTTTGTGAGCACTTCCTGTTTTTGTTCAAAGAAGTTGGCGGCAGCCTGGTACCGGTGCGCCGCCTTGAGTTCCTCGAAGGTTCGGTCCGACAAGGAATAATTGAATATATGGACGTATTTGGGGAAGAGCCATTCGGCTATCAGGAGCAGCAGGATGGCTCCCAGGACTAGTTTTATCAAGCCGAGGGTGATGTAGAGGCTACTGCCCAAGACGGGGGATATGTTTTGGAGCCTTTGCCGTCTTCTTTCTTTTCTTTCTTGTCTCTCAGTTGCCGTCATTTGTTTAATTTTGCGCTATGCGAACCGTTTGGATGCCGATTATCAAGGAAATTTTATTGCTGCTTCTGGCAGTTTGGGTCTTTCTTGTCCTTTACGACTGCCTTGTCAAGAAGGAGGAGTTCAGGTTTGCTATGTTCAAATGGGTTCTCTTGCTGGGTATCCACCCTGTCCAGATATTGTTTTTCGTTGCCGATCTTTTTCTGCTCTTTTGGGTCTATACGCTTGTTTTCGAGTAGCCGGGGCTGGATATCCAGTTGCGCGGCGGATAGGAATTCCATGGCTTGTCGGGGCGTTGTTCTCAAGGAGTCTTTTTCCAGGATGGAGAGCCGGAGGGTTTTCGGTATTTTCTTCCCGATCCGGGAGGCGTATGTCCAGTAATAGTCCGTGGAATCCTTTTGGTAAAGGTACTGATCCACATAGATTGTTTCGTCCTTGGTTTGGGAAACGGCGTAGCTTAGGTCCTTTTTGTAAAAGGCGATGTCCAGGGGCTGGTTTTGGTATAGCGTCTGGATGTAGATACTCCGGGCGGAGGCATCGGCTTCGACGGAGCTGACTATGCGGATGTTTGCGTGGCCGTTAGGGGTGTGGAAGCAGAAGGCATCCCGGTTTTCGTCAAGCACGGTTGCGGAATCCAAGATCCAGTTGCTTTTTGGCAGGAAGATGATTTTTCCGTCTGTCAGTTCTCCTGGGTTCAGGGTGATTTTCGCTATGTCGGTTTTCCGGGCTTTCTTTAGGGCGTAAAAATCGGCGGCGATGGACTGGACAGGCAAGGCGATAAGGGCTGCATAAAGGAGAAGGCCTGTTGTCCCGGGGATTCCTATGCGTCTTTGCCGAGGAGGGAAATCCGCCTTGAGATGTTTTGAGGCGAATAAATAAATGAAAAACAGGATATAGAAAGCGATTATGCCGGCAACGAAGTACACGGCTTTATTGCCGGGGAAGAACGTATAGGTGTTTGAGTGTGTCGAGAATAGGAAGTTGGCAAAGTGGTAGGGGATGCTTAGTTTGAGGCAGAAGACGGCGGAGCGGCTGCTTTTCAGGGCCAGGATGACAGACCAGAAGCCGAATGCCAGCCAAAGCACGTATATCGCGTAGTAGGCAATGAAGATGGTCGGATTCTCGGATGAGCGGATGCCGGGGATGATGTCTCCGGCAAATTGCCTGATGCTTGCTATCGAGGCTCGGAACAGGAGGCAGAAGAACACGCCAAGGAAGATGGCGAACAGGGTGTTCGGGTAGTCTTTGGCGGGCTCTGTTTCCCGGAGGGTGTTCGGGCTGGTTACCGGTGTCTTTTCTTCTTCCATAGGGCGATTGCGGTTAAGGTGAGGCAAAACAGCAGGGGTGTTGCTATGATGGGCCAGAGGCGGTTGCGGGCTGTGGCGGGTTGTTGCACAGGAACGGGCCGCGCGGATTTCTTGTTGAGTTTAGGGCGTTGATAGTTGAAGGAAGTCCTGATGCCGGGATATTGGTAGGGGACCAGTTGGTCCATGGCAAACACTACTTTGTTTAGGAGGGTGTCCATGTTGGAAAAGCCGTGCTGTTCCAGGGCTCGCGCCATGGCATACGACAGGGATCCGTAACCGGTATCGTCTATTTTTATTTCTTGATTTTGGGAATGGGCTTGGCAGGCGCTGAGGAACACTACATCGGCTTTGTCGGTGGCGGTGATTCGGCTTGTGTCTCTGGTATATCTTTTTTTGATATCCTTTTCGGTGACATTCTTGCCGAAGATTTCCGCGCTGCCCCGGTAGATGATTTCGTTTGAAGGGGCAGAATCGTCTTCTCCCTTTTGCATGGAGTCGCTGTGGCAGGCATCGAGGGAAACCATGACGAAGCCTTGCCGGCCGGCTTTGCTTCGGATTTTGGTTACCAGAGAGGCGAATTCGTCATCGCGTAGATGATTTTCCCCGTGATAGGAAGGGGTGTATTGCTGTAGGGCATCGAACGGTACTAGGGCTTCATCCAGGAAATCGGGTTCGGATCCATTGTCTTCGATGGGAATCATTTGCTGCCCGTGTCCGGAAAAATGGATGAAGACCGTGTCTCCGGGCCGGGTATGCTCGGCAATGGATTCGAGCAGGCTGACAATGCCGTTGCGGGTGGCTTTTTCGTCTTCTAATATCCGGATTTCCCAATCTGGAGGGAATGTGTTTTTGAGCAACTGTATGTCGTTGCGGGAACTGAGCTTCTGCCATCCGCTGGTGTCGGGATAATTCGCTATGCCGATGAGGACGGCTTTGTTGCGGGCTGGCAGCTGGCTGGTTAAGGTCAAAAAGAATAATATGGCAAGTGCATGTCTCATGGATGTGCAAACTTACGTATAAATATCGAT
Source organism: Candidatus Pullibacteroides excrementavium (assembly GCA_017694335.1). Classification (GTDB taxonomy): domain Bacteria; phylum Bacteroidota; class Bacteroidia; order Bacteroidales; family P3; genus Pullibacteroides; species Pullibacteroides excrementavium. The sequence continues at coordinate 6,980 of JADIMZ010000100.1, read as the reverse complement.
TCCTGCCTGTGGGGCGTGGTTTGGTTTCTGGCTTGAGGATTTTTTTGTAAAGGTGTGGTAAAGATTGGGGCTGGATTTTCGGTTTTCGGATTTTCGGCTTGCGTGGGGATTTTGCAAATAAAGAAATTTGTTGTATTTTTGCAGGCCTGTTTGGGAGCTTCGCTCTTGACAAGGGAAATGGTGCATGTAGCTCAGTTGGTCAGAGCATCGGATTGTGGTTCCGAGGGTCGTGGGTTCGAACCCCACCCTGCACCCCGAAGGCCGTGAGGAATCTCGCGGTCTTTTTTTTATCCTGTCCGGTAGGTTTTAGCTTTTGGGAATGTGTGTTGGGCGGAGGTTTAAGGGCGGGACAGGAGAAACGGCATTAAAAGGGAAAACAGATGCATAATTCGCAAAAATTAAAGGAGATAACGGTTTTCATAGCCGATTATGCATCGGTCTTGCTCGGTTCGGGCGTGCATTGCACTCGTGTGATTCGCAATTCCAAGCGTATCTGCGAGTCTTTCGGCCTCGATATCAAGATGACCGTTTTTGCTTCCAGTATTATCTTGACGCTGATTGACCAGGAGGAGGATGAGATGTGTACCGAGGTGGTGGTCATTCCGCAGGTGCCGGTCAGCTTCGAGTTGAATGCCGAGCTGAGCGCCCTTAGTTGGCGGGCGCACGACAATCCTACCACGATTGGCGAGCTGAGGGCTGAATACGAGGCTTTGTTGGCGCGGCCCCGACTCAATTCCTGGGTCGTGACTTTCATGGTTTCCTTGGCCAATGCTTGTTTCTGCCGCCTGTTCGATGGTGATTTGGGGGCGATGGCGGTGGTTTTTGTGACTACGTTCATCGGTTTTCGTTTTTTGCGGTTTTTGAAGAAGAACAGGATAGATCACTTCTTGGCGGTTCTGCTCGTTTCGTTCGTCTCTTCCGCCCTGGCTTCGCTTTCGGTGTTCTTTGATTCGGTGGATGCCAATATTGCGGTGGCTACCAGCGTGTTGTTTATGGTGCCGGGCGTGCCGATGATTACGGGCGTGATCGATATATTGGAAAATCATACGTTGATTGGTTTCGCGCGTCTGATGCGGGCGGTGCTGATTGTGCTTTGCCTTGCGGTAGGGCTGTCCATTTCGATGGTGATTTTCCAGAAAGGATTGCTATGATAGAAGAAACCTTGATTCGGGCTGTTTGCGCGGCGGTGGCTGCGATGGGGTTCGGGGCTGTTTCCAATCCTTCGCGCCGCTCTTTTCCTGTGATTGCGGTTCTGGCTGCGAGCGGTTATGCCTTGCGTTATGTCCTGATGCAAGGCGGGGGGCTGGATATTGCTACGGCAACCCTGTTGGCCTCCATGCTGATTGGTTTCGGAAGCCTTTGGTTGGGCAAGATGATTCATAGCCCGATGACCACATTATATATTCCGGCTTTGCTGCCGATGGTGCCGGGAATGTATGCCTACAAGGCTGTGTTCTCGATAATCCTGTTCATGCAGAATCTGGGCGAATCGTCCCTGGCTTCGGTGTATCTGAACGATTTCTTCTTGAATGTGATTGTGACCGTGACGGTTATACTTTGCATGACAGTGGGGGCTTCCATGCCTATGTTCATGTTTTCCCGTAAGGCTATCACGCTGACCCGAAACCGGAAGAAGCGGTAATTTTTTTGACCCCGCAAGAGACCCGCAAGTGCCCCCGCAAGTGAGGGCTTTGTTGCATGTGATGGAAGCGAGATGTTTTTGCATATAAAGTTTGTTCTATATGGAAGAATTTGAAGATAAGGGCGGTGTGCGCCGCACGGAATTGGAGAACTTGGGCGAATTCGGCTTGATAGATCGTCTGACGCAGGATTTGCCGATACATAATCCGCAATCCACTTTGAAGGCGGTCGGGGACGATGCCGCGGTGCTGAAAGTGCCGGAAGGCCATGTGCAGTTGGTGTCGAAAGACTTGCTGATCGAGGGGATTCATTTCGATATGACCTATTGTCCGTTGAAGCATCTTGGTTACAAGGCTATCGCGGTGAATCTTTCGGATATCGCGGCCATGAATGCCAAGCCTTTGCAGGTCTTGGTAGGCATTGCCGTTTCCAACCGTTATTCGTTGGAGGCCTTGGAGGAACTTTATGCCGGGATGCGGCTCTGCTGCGACCGCTACGGCGTGGATTTGGTGGGGGGCGATACCACATCGAGCGTGTCCGGCTTGTGCATTTCGGTCACAGTCTTAGGTTCGGCTTTGCCGGAGAAGGTTTGCTACCGGAGCGGCGCCAAGGAGAACGATTTGCTCTGCGTGTCGGGGGATTTGGGCGGTGCATACGCCGGATTGCTCCTGCTGGAGCGCGAGAAACGGGAGTTTCTGGCTAATCCTAATGTGCAGCCCGACTTCAAGGATTTCTCGTATGTGCTGGAACGCCAGTTGAAACCCGAACCTCGTACCGACATCGTGGACTTGCTGGCTCGCTTGGATGTGAAGCCGACTTCGATGATTGACATTTCGGACGGTCTGGCTTCGGAAATCCTGCATCTGAGCAAGGAGTCTTCCTGTGGCTGTATGTTGTATCAGAGCAAGATACCGGTCGATGCCGAAACTTGCAAGGCGCTGGAGGTTTTCAATATCCTGCCGGAGGTGGCAGCTTTGAGCGGCGGGGAGGATTACGAGTTGCTGTTCACTATCTTGCAGAAGGATTACGAGAAAATCAAGGATGTGCCGGAAATCCGGATTATCGGCCATATGGTGGAAGCCGCGCAGGGCAATTACATGGTGCCGGAGAACGGGACGATGATTCCGTTGACCGCGCAGGGCTGGCAGGCTTTCAACAAGCGGTAGGAATTGGCCAGGGATGATTGGCTTTATTGGACATGTAAAAGCGTAAGGATCTGTTGGAGCTAGGCAATAGAACCGCCTAATTGAAGAGAATTTGGCATAATTTCTAAGTTTGTAATTGATGGAAATAATCTGAAATCGGTGTGCCGAGTAAATCCCGGCACACCGATTTTTGTATGGTGAGCCAGTGAATGGGATAAAGACAATTAGGTTGCTTGTGCCAAAATCTTTCATAGGGACTTATCCTGTGCTTGTTTTTGGCATAGGTTGACGCTACCTTTGCCGTTGAAAAGAAAAAACCTAAACATTATGGCAAAGAATCTGTTCAACAGGTACGTATGGTTGGTCAATACCATTTACGAAGCCGGTAAAATCACTTTCGAGGAAATCAGCAACCGTTGGGAGCGCAGTGCCTTGGGGGACGGGGCGCCTCTGCCTTTGCGCACTTTCCACAATCATCGCAAGGAGATTGAAGCCCTTTTCGACATCAATATTGAATGCAACAAGCGTGGCGGCTATTACTACTATATAGAGAATGCCGAGGAAATGGAGCGTGGCGATGTGCGGACTTGGCTGTTGAACACTTTTGCGGTCAACAACTTGATTAACGAAAGTTATGCGATAAAGAGCCGGATTCTGTTCGAGGAGATTCCGTCGGGCCAGCGCTTCCTGAGCCCGATTATCGGAGCTATGCGCGATGGTGTCGAATTGGAGATAAGCTATAAGAATTATTGGCAGCCGGAGGCACATACTTTTGAGATAGCACCCTATTGCGTCAAGGTGTTCAAGCAGCGTTGGTATGTGGTGGGAAAGAGCGAACGATACGATTCTCCAAGGGTTTATGCCTTGGATAGGATTCAAAACCTGCGTATTACGGATGATAAATTCGTGTTTCCGCCCGATTTTGACCCTAAAGAGTATTTCCATTACAGCCTCGGGATTATAGTGGGGGAAGAAGAGCCGGTTATCATCCGCTTGAAGGCATTCGGTCACCAGGCCGACTATATCCGGGCCCGGCCCTTTCATCCTTCCCAGCAGGAAATCGAAAAACAGGAGGATTATTCCGTTTTTGAATATTTTATGCGTCCGACTTTTGATTTCTATCAAGAGATGCTTTCGCAGGGTGCTGGCGTGGAAATTCTCTCACCCGAACCGGTTCGCCAGAAAATGCTGGGTCAAATCCGTTGGATGGAATCTTTGTATCAGCGACCGGAAAGTGAGCTTTCGAAAAAGAGAAAGTGTACCAGCTCGGAAAAGTAGGCACTCCCTCGGTTCGCTGTTCTTTTAGTGATATCGTCTGTGTTTGTTCCGGGTAGAATGGGTTGTGAATGTTTGCAAGTGGTTTGCATGCGTTGGGATTGTGAAAAACCGTATTTTTGCGGTCTCTAAAACTTTATTGCCATGCAACAAAAAACCAATAAAGCCGTTTACCCGCTGCTGGGTTTGCATTGCGCCGGCTGCGCCAACCGTTCCGAGAAGATTGCCGCTGCCCAGCCCGGCGTGAAGAAAGCCTCCGCCAACTTTGCCGCAGGACTGTTGACGGTAGAATACGAGACAGGCGTTTTCGATGCCCAAAAGCTGAAATCCGCGATAGAAAATGCCGGATACCAGCTGATTGTGGACAGCGAGGATCCTTTTACCGAACAGGAAAAGGAAAATCGCAAACTGTACAAGAAACTCAAGCGAAAGGTCTGGATTACTTGGATTCTGGCCATTCCCTTGATGGTTCTCGGCATGGCGCATAATTGGCATTTTCCGGCCAAGGAATATGTGATGATGTGGCTGGCATTCTTTATCCTGCTGATTGGCGGTCGCGACTTCATCCGCAGCGCCTGGTATCAAGCCAAGCACTGGTCGGCCAATATGGATACCTTGGTAGCGCTCAGCACGCTGGTGTCTTTTATCTTCAGTCTGGCATCGCTCGCTATTGAAAATTGGACGCATGATGTCTATTTCGAGGCATCCGGCATGATTATTGCCTTTGTCCTCTTGGGCAAGCTGATGGAGAGCCGCGCCAAGAACGGCACTTCCAAAGCCTTGCAGGATTTGATGCATTTGCAGCCATCCACGGCTTTCTTGATAGAAAACGGTCAGGAAAAGGAAGTTCCGATTTCTAAATTGCAGCCGGGCGACCATGTGAGCGTGCATTCCGGAGCCCAGATGCCGGTGGACGGGATTGTGCAAAGCGGTTCTTCCTATGTGGATGAAAGCATGATTACGGGCGAACCGATGGCGGTCTTGAAGCAGAAGGACAGCAAGGTGGTGGCCGGAACAATCAACTACGGAGGCAGCTTGGTGGTGGAAATCACCGGAGTGGGTCAGAGCACGGTGCTGGCCAGCATTGTCCGCATGGTGCGCGAAGCCCAGGGCAGCAAAGCTCCGGCGCAACGGGTTGCCGACAAGGTGGCTGCGGTTTTCGTGCCGATTATTCTTCTTTTGGCGGTACTGACCTTTGTGCTTTGGCTGGTGATTGGCGGGAAAGCCGAATTCAATCATGCCTTGGTTTGCGCTCTGTCGGTCTTGGTGATTGCTTGCCCTTGTGCCTTGGGTCTGGCCACGCCGACGGCTTTGATGGTGGGGATGGGCCGGGCTGCCCGGAACCATATCTTGATCAAGGATGCCTCGGCTTTGGAAGAATTGTGCCATGTGGATACGATGGTGATGGACAAGACAGGGACTTTGACGCAAGGTGAGCCGGTTGTCAGCGCGGTTTTCCTGCCGAAAAATTCGGGAGGGAGTATTAGTGCAGAGGATTCTCGGTTTTTTAATCCTTGGCTGGTATCTTCTTTGCCATCTTGGCTTCCTCTTCTCAAGGTGACTGAGCAGAAGAGCGATCATCCTTTGGCATCGGCAGTCGTGGCTTGGGTCGATAGTTGTTTGTCGGCATCATCGGTTTTGGAAAGCGATTTTCTAAATCCGGTTCCTTCTTGTCCGGACAATATTTGCGTCGTGTTCGAGGAGATAGAAAATTTTGAGACTTTAACCGGCAAGGGCTTTCAATTCAGTTATCAAGGCAAAGAATATTGGGTCGGCAGCATGGCCATGGTGCAGGAAAAAGGCGCGGTTTTGGGCGATGTCGAACGGGAACGGATGACACAATGGCAGGATAAGGCGTACAGTATCGTGGTTTTCGGCCAGGGGCAACGGGTTTTACTTTATTTGGGTATCACCGATATGGTGAAACCATGCTCTGCGCAGGTGGTAGAGGATTTGGAGAAAGAAGGCGTGGATGTCTATATGCTGACGGGCGACCACGAAAAAGCGGCGGCTGTCTTGGCATCGCAGATTGGCATCACGCATTACAAGGCAGGGCTTTTGCCTCAGGATAAGGAGGATTTTATCAAGGAATTGCAGCGGCAAGGCCATAAGGTGGCGATGGTGGGCGACGGTATCAATGATAGCCAGGCTTTGGCTGTGGCGGATGTGAGCGTGGCGCTCAAGCGGGGTACGGATATTGCGATGAATGTAGCTTCGGTGGTCTTGATTGGCAATGAGCAGAATGATTTGGAAGCGATTCCCAAGGCGGTTGCCCTTTCGCGCCGCACGCTCCGCATCATCAAGGAAAATCTTTTCTGGGCGTTTATTTACAATGTAATCGGTATCGTGTTTGCCAGCGGCTTGCTGTTTCCGTTCTTTGGCTGGACGCTCAACCCGATGATTGCCAGCGCCGCGATGGCATTCAGTTCCGTCTCGGTGGTTTCGAATAGTTTGCGATTGAAATTCGTCAAGATTCCGGACACGTTGTAAGGCTTGTCCGGAACTTTATTCTTTTGTCTTCCATTCTTCTATCGTCCCTGTCTGGGAGGAGAAGCTGGCGCCTATCTTGAACAGCTTGCGCGGGTCGGACAAGTAAGGCTTGGCATAGCCCTTGTCTTCTATATGCTTCAAGGCTTCATCCGCCGTACCGTCCAACTTAAACTCGAAGATATAGACGTACTGCGGGGTCTCTACGATGCAGTCGGAACGTCCCTGGCTCTGTTCTTTCTCAATGTAAGTGGCATAGACGCTCACCATCCGGAATATCAGGTAGAAGGTGTAGTTGAAGTAGCTTTCCCGCTCCTTCTGGTCTTCCTTGCGCCTTGCCGTGTAGGGGATGCTGGCCAGGAAGGAGGTGAAAAGGTCGCGAATCGTGTCCGGCTCGCCCTTGCGCAGGGTCTGCACCAAGGTACGAATCCA
>JADIMZ010000099.1 GCA_017694335.1 Candidatus Pullibacteroides excrementavium | reverse complement strand
GCGGGGCCTTTTGGATATTGAACAGCACCAAGGCTATCGATACCGGCGTCAAGGAATTTGTGGCTTTTACGCGGCGGTGCCGGCAGAAGAAATGGCTTGCCAAAGTAGATGTGGATTCTTTGGTGCTTGTTGTCATTATGTTGATGTTCAGTGTTTTCGGTTCGGTGTTCGGTATGAGCGAGGAGACAATCGCCTTTATTGTCATTTTCGTGCCGATGGCGGTCTCGATGGGGTATGATTCGATAACCGGGGTCTGCATCTCGTATCTGGCGGCGCATGTGGGTTTTGCCGGGGCTACGCTGAATCCTTTCACGATAGGCATCGCGCAAGGCATTGCCGGCATTCCTTTGTTTTCCGGCCTGGAGTACCGGGTGGTTTGCTGGTTTGTCCTGACAATGGTGGCGATAATATTCGTGCTTTGGTATGCCCGCCGGGTCAAGAAGAATCCGCAGAAATCCTTGACATGGAAGATAGACCAGTATTGGCGGGACAGGGTGGCGATGCCGGAGATGGCCGAAGGTGCGCCGACCGGGGATATTTCTGCTGGAAGCTCGGTTTCGGGGATGTCTTGCGAAAAACGTGCCAGCCGGCTTTCGTTCAAGACGATGCATGTCGTCTTCGGCTTTTTGGTGCTGGTTCAGGCTTGGTTTGCATTCCGTTACCCGATGACGAGCCTGCATATCGGGCAAGAGAGCTGGAATTTGCCGTTGATTCCGTTATTTGCCGTTTTGTATCTGCTATGGGGCTTGCTGACGGTACGCAAGTCGGTGGCGGCTTTCAATTTGCAGCTGTTGTTCTTCACGGTGGTCTACTTGGTCATCGGGGTCTTGGGTTATGGCTGGTATGTGATGGAAATTTCGGCCTTGTTCCTGGCGATGGGGATATTTTCCGGCTTGGCGGCCGGTCATGGCTTGGACAAGGTGATGGGACTATTCCAGGAAGGGGCGCGGGATATTCTCGGGCCGGCCATGGTGATAGGTTTGGCGGGAGGGATTATCTTTGTGCTGCAGGAAGGCCGTGTGATTGATACGATTCTGCACGGGGTTTCATCGGCCATGAGCCGTATGGGAGAAGTGGCTTCGGTGGGTTCCATGTATGGATTCCAGACTTGCCTGAACCTGATTATGCCTTCAGGAAGCGCCAAGGCAGCTTTGACGATGCCCATCATGAGCCAGTTTTCCGATTTGGTGAATATTTCTCGGCAGACTACCGTGCTGGCGTTCCAGTTCGGGGACGGCTTCACGAATATGATTACTCCGGTATCCGGCGTGCTGTTGGGTGTCCTGGGTGTGGCCCGGATTCCTTACGCGCTTTGGTTCAAGTGGGTGTATAAGTTTATTTTGCTGTTGATAGCGGTGGGGTTCTTGTTGTTGGTGGCGACGTTGTTCTTGCCTCTCAACGGCTTTTGAAAAGATGTGTGTGATAACGGGTAATCTACTTCGTTGCACGAGACATCGAAAATGCTCACGTACTTCAGTACGCTCCGCTTTTCTCAGTCTCGCGCGCCTCGTATCTCACCCGTTCTGACACACATCTTGAGGGTGATAACGGGCGATCTGCTTCATTGCCTGCGGGATTCGAGCTTGGTCACGAACAGCAGTGCAAGCCGAGCGCAGAGCCAAAGCTCCGGGTAAGTCGAGAGTCATGTCAAGCCAATCCCATGCTTGGACATGGTCGAGACGGAGGAGCTTCGGCGAAGCCAGCCTTGCTTGGGCTATGCCGAGGCGCAGCCTGCTCTCGCTGCGAAGCAGCAACAAGGGTACGCTCCCGCGCTCTCACCCTTGGCGGCTTCGCATCTCACCCGTTCTGACACATATTTCGGTGAGGTGCAGGATAACGGGAAAGCCGGGTTGACCGAAGATCGGCTTCGTTTGTCGGAGTCGATAGAAAGAAACAAGGAATTGTGATTAAAACAAAGATAAGACTATGGAAGTATATAAGTTTGGCGGGGCATCGGTAAAGGATGCTGATGCTGTCAGGAATGTGGCTGCGATATTGAAGTCGGAAGTGAAAGAGCCTACCTGTGTAGTGGTTTCGGCGATGGGCAAGACGACCAATGCTTTGGAAGCGGTACTGGATGCTTTTTATCATGGCAAGGAGAACCGGGACGAGCTTCTGAAAGGGGTGCTGGCGACCCATTTGCAGATACTGGCCGGATTGTTTTCCAGCCCGGCGCACCCGGTTTACGGGAAGCTGAAAGCCTTGTTCCTCCGTTTGGCCAATGAATTGGGACGGATTCAGTCGATGCCCTATGACAAGGCTTACGATCAAGTGGTTTCGTTCGGGGAACGGTTTTCCACCTGTATCATATCGGAATATCTGGCCGAAGCCGGAATAGGGAATGTGGAATTGGATGCTTCCCGTATCGTGCTTACCGACGGGCATTTCCGGGAAGGGAAAGTCCTTTGGGAACCGACCACGCAGCGGATAAAGGAGGCGGTGGAAGCCGTTTGGGCGCAAGGCTTGGGCATCGTGTTGACGCAGGGTTTCATCGCTTGCGACGAGGCGGGCGACACGGTGACGCTCGGGCGGGAAGGTTCGGATTATTCGGCGGCTATTTTTGCCTATTGCCTGGATGCGGCCAAGATGACGATATGGAAGGATGTGCCGGGTGTTTTGAATGCCGACCCCAAATATTTCTCCAACACGAAGAAGCTGGATTATGTCTCGTATTACGATGCTACCGAGCTGGCTTATTTCGGGGCCAGCATTATCCATCCAAAGACAATCAAGCCGTTGCAAAACAAGAAGATACCTTTGCATGTCCGTTCTTTCATGGATGTGTCTGCGCCGGGCACTTGGGTGGGCTTGGAAGGCGTGCCGGAAAGCCGGATACCTTCTTTCATATGCAAGCAGCCCCAGACGCTTTTGTCGATTTATCCCAAGGACTTCTCTTTTGTGGACGAGACCAATCTGTCGGAGATTTTCCATTGTTTCGTGAAGAACGGGATCAAAGTGAACCTGATGCAGAACTCGGCCTTGAGCTTTTCGGTCTGCATCGACCAGAACCGGGGAAATTTGGAAGCCGTTTTGGACGAATTGGCATCGCGTTATGATTGTCGGTACAACCAAGGACTTGAACTTTTGACCATCCGGCATTATACCCAGGATGTCATAGACCAGATTGCAGGAGGAAAAAAGGTGATGCTGGAGCAGAGGACAAGGCATACGGTGCAGATGGTTCTGGGCGGCGCGTGATAGGGCAGGCCGTTTGCCATGCTCGATACGGACTGCCGTATTATTGTTTTTTTAGTGTTATCGGATGAGCAAGAAGACCCTCGTATATATTGCTCTGACCATGTTCATGGCCTTGGCAGGATTGATTTCCGTCCAGATTTACTGGACGCGGAGTATTTTTGCCCAGAATGAAGAGTATTTGAAGGTGTCTGTCAATGAAGCCATGCAGGAAGTGGCTACCTCTTTGGAGGATTTGGTGCTTTCCGAGCAGATGAACCGGATTCAGAACCATCGGCGTCTGATGAGGGAAATCGATTCGGTGAATCGGATATTGGCAGATTGGCGGCAGCAGTATGCTTCGGTCTTGGAAAAACCAGGTGGAATCCAGTTGGATGCCGATGGTCGGTATCGTCTGACGGACGAGCCGGTCATGCGGGTTGAATGGAGGGATACGGTGGCGGGCGTTCAGTTTTCCGGCAGTTTTGTGCAAGCGGACTATACGTCTGCTTATGGTTTGAGCGATGTCCAGAAAGACGGAATTCGGCAAGAATACGATCGCTTGGTATCGTATCGGGACGATTTGTTGTATGCATCTTGCATGATAGACAAGTTGTTGCGGGCTTCATGGCGGGAAGCGCCGGAGCGGGAGCTAGGCCAGAGGGTCGCACCTCGTCTGATCGATTCCTTGTTGGTTTCGGCTTTGGACGCACGGCAGGTTCGGACGGAAGTGGAATGGGGGGTTTTCAGCACATACAGCGGGAAGTTGGTTCTCCAGAAGAGCGGGGATTACGGCCTGCAACTGTTGCAGAGCGGTTTTCATTGCCGTTTGTATCCGCGTCAGCGGACAGAGTATCCTTTTGTGCTGTATTTGTATTTTCCTGATCGTTTGGGGTTCCTTGTTTCCCAAATCTGGTATCTGATATTGGCTTCGGTTTTGTTGTTCGCGCTTCTGATTTACACTTTTTCCTATACATTGGTTTCGATTTGGAAACAGAAGAAGCTGACCGAGATGAAGAGTGATTTTATCAATCATGTGACTCATGAGATCAAGACGCCGGTCAGTACGATAGCCTTGATTTGCGAATCTTTTGACGACCCGGATGTGCATTACGATGAAGAAGGATTGAAGAATGTGTTGCATATCATCCAGCATGAGAACCAGCGCCTGCAGTCTTTGAGCAGCCAGATTATTCAGATTTCCAAAATGGAAAAAGGGGATTATTTCCTGAACAAGACCCGTTTCGGGATGCATCGGGCCATAGAGGAGGCGGTCAACAATACCGGTTTCCAGGTAATGCACAACAACGGTCGGATTGTGACTCGTTTGGAGGCGGAGAACGATGAGGTGTATGGGGACAGGACGCATATCGTGCATATTATTTCCAATCTGATAGACAATGCCAACAAGTATTGCACGGAGAGGCCATATATTGAGATTAAGACTTCTGATGTCGAGGGTGGATTGCAGATTGATGTCAAGGACAATGGCATTGGCATTGCCAAATCCAACCAAAAGAAGATTTTTGAAAAGCTTTACCGGGTACCTACGGGCAACAAGCATGATGTGAAAGGTTTCGGATTGGGCTTGAGTTATGTGGCATCGATCATGAGGCAGCATGGGGGCAAGGTCTGGGTGGACAGCGAATTGAAGCAGGGTTCGGTTTTCCATTTGTTTTTTCCTCAGGATGACTGAGAGGCGGGGGAAATCCGTTGCCGTTGTGATTCAGGGAGGATTCTTAGGCATGCATCGCATCAGGTGGATTTTATTTCGTTGATTTTGTTTTTCCTGGGAAGATTCGTCTCGATAAAATCCTTTTCGAACGTATTTATAATGGACGGAGGCCTTGCCTTTTTGGGGCTTTGGCTTGCGGTCTGGTTCAAAGTCGTGGAATATTCTTATTTTTGCAAGCTATGAACGAAATGAATGCGTCGGTTTCAATTCTTTTGGCTGAGGACGACCCTAATTTAGGGACTTTCCTGCAAGCTTACCTGACCAGCAAAGGCTATAAGACTTCTTTGTACAGGGATGGCGAGGCTGCGTTTGATGCGTTCCGGAAAGGAAACTTCAATTTTTGCATTACCGATATCATGATGCCGGTCAAGGATGGTTTCTCGTTAGCCAAGGACATTCGTAAATTGGATTCGCGGATACCGATATTGTTTTTGACAGCGAAGACTTTGGAAGCGGATCGGCTCAAAGGGTTCCAGATGGGGGGAGATGACTACTTGACCAAACCCTTTAGCATGGACGAGCTTTTGTTGCGGATTCAGGCTATCTTGCGGCGTACCATGGGCACGGGGATGGAAAAGGAACAGAATGTGTTTGTGCTTGGGGATACCCGTTTCGACTTTCTGACCCAGAAGCTGTCGAATGCCGACGGTTCGGTGGTGGTGGACTTGACTAGCCGGGAATCGGAATTGCTGAGGCTTTTATGCATGCATGAGAACGAGGTGGTGGAAAGAAAAGAAGCTTTGGTAAAAGTTTGGAAAAGCGATAATTATTTTAACGCCAGGAGCATGGATGTCTATGTGACCAAGCTTCGCAAAGCCTTGCGGACGGTGGGAACGTTGGAGATATTGAATGTGCATGGTGTGGGTTTCAAATTGGTAGTGGAAAAATAATGGGCAGCAGAGCCTTGTCATATTGGTTTAAGCGCCGTCGGGAGAATCCGGCGGGGAATACTCTCAGGGGAATATTTTCTAGGTTAGTGCCCTGCATGAGATGGTGCGGCGGAGTCTTGTGCGGCTTGTTCTGTCTTTGGCTTACCTTCTCTTGCCGTCAGGAATATTCCCGTTTTGATGAGGGAGAGGTCTATTTGCGTTTTTCGCAGGATACGGTTCGTTTCGATACGGTGTTTACGACGATGCAGAGCGTGACCCAGCGGATTACCGTGCAGAATCCGTCCAAGGATGCCATTTCCATAGACCGGATTTATCTTGTCGGAGGGGGAAGCTCCCGCTTCCGGATTAATGTGAGCGGGGATACTTCCTTGATACAGAACGGGGTCGTGATTGGAGGCCAGGACAGTTTGTACATTTTTATCAATGTGGCGATTGACTACCGGGATCAGAATGCCCCTTTCGAGATACAGGATTATATCAAGTTCGAACTGAACGGGATGCCGGCACAGCAAGTGGTGTTGACGGCTTGGGGGCAGGATGCGCATTATCTGAAATCGGACAAGACAGCGACCTTGCCTTACCGGGATCCGGCCGACTGGACGGCGAGCCTGGAGCCGGACAGCGTGCGGTTCTCGTACTTTATATGGAATCCGGAGGATGAGGTAGATGCCCAGAAGCCATACG
>JADIMZ010000098.1 GCA_017694335.1 Candidatus Pullibacteroides excrementavium | reverse complement strand
GTCCTCAGTTTTCCGTAGGAGCCTCCTTCTCCTCGTTGCTTTCCGCTTTGTTGCCCGCTTGGGAGCGGCTATCATCGAATTGTTTTTGAGGCGTTTCGGAAACCGGTCGGGAGGGTTGGATTCCGGGAACCGAAGTTTGGGGGATGGAATCGTCGGTTGACGCGGATTCGGTATTCGCTTTTGGCAGGCTTTCGGCTGCTTTGGCCGCATCCTGTGCTTTCTTCTGGGTTTCGAGGAACTCTTGGACAACTGCATAGCAGTTTTCATGTTCCGCAGCGCCGGGAAGGACTTTGGCAAATTTGACCAGCGTGGCCGTATCGAGCACTTCCATCAGGTTTTGCGCTTCCCATGATTTGGCCGGGAAACGTTTCTTCAAGGCAGAACGAAGTTCCTCGTTGGTCATTTCCACAGCAGGGATTTCCATGGCTTCGGAAAGATAAAGCCTCAGGATATCGGTCAGTTCGGTGTAATACTCTTTAATCAGGTTTTTCTGCCATAACTGTTTTTCCTTGAGCTGCTTGAGGGATGCCAAGGCTCGGATGACAGGAGGCACGCTTGGCTTTTTGGGGACGAACAAGGTTTCCTTGCGTTTCCATTTCTTGCAGATGTAAACGATGGCCACGCATAGCAAGGCCGCTGCCAGTACAATCCAAAGGTAGATGTCGTATTTGCCCCAATACTCTTTTAACAATTCTTTCTTACCGACATTGAAAGCCGGGGCAATGTCTTTGATGGATGCCGTAGTGTCCACTTCCGGTGCATAGAACCGTACGAGGCCCGTATCGGTGCAATAGCTCCGCAGGCTGTCTCCGTCTGGATATTCGAAGCAGAAGGACGGCATGGTATACGCTCCCTCCTGATAAGAAGAGAACAGGTAGGAGACCGTCATTGTCTTAAGCCTGCTATGGGCATCGAAGACGGTATCGATACGGAGGCTGTCGCTTGGAATCAGGCTTAAGTCTGCGGAAAGCTGTCCTTGGAGAAGGGGGAAGTTTACCATTTCCGGATTCGGGCTTTCGCAGCGCAAACGCAGGTTCATTGCGTCTCCAATCATGCCGGCGGTATCGTATTCCACCCATATGCGGGGGCTGGTCTGCGCCCATCCGATGACCGGTAGCGCTAAAAGCCCCCCCAGCAGACATATGAAAATTCTTTTCATTGTTTCAAAACATTATGCACGCAGTTTGCAAGCTGCGGTGCTTATAGCTTGTTGAACATATTGATGAGCGGTTTCACATAGTCCTCTTCTGTGGAAATGCTGGCATGGGCGATGCCGTATCGGCTCATCATGGTCTCTCTTTCTTGTCTTATCCGGTTTTGATAGCGGGCGAAAGCTTGGCGGTTTGCAAGAGAGGATGTATCTATCATCATTTCACGTCCGCTTTCATTGTCGTGAATCCGGACAAGTCCCCAGTCTGGCAGTTGCTCTTCCATGGGGTCGTGGATTTGGATAGCAATCAACTCATGTGCTTTGCTGGCGATTTTCAAGGCTTCTTCATAGTCCGGACACATGAAATCGGACAGCAGGAAAGCTGTGCTTCTCCGTTTTTGCACATTGCGCAGGAATTTCAAGGCTTCGCCAAGGTTGGTGCCTTTGTTTATGGGATGGAAATCGATGAGCTCTCTGATAATGTGGAGCAAATGGGTCTTTCCTTTTTTGGGAGGGATGTATTTTTCCACATCGGAACTGAAGAATATGGCTCCTACCTTATCATTGTTCTGGATGGCGGAGAATGCCAAAGTGGCGGCGATTTCGGTGAGAATCTCCCGTTTAGGTCTTCCTGAACCGAAATCCCCGGACGCGCTGACATCGACCAGCAGCATGACCGTCAGCTCCCGCTCTTCTTCGAAAATTTTCACGTAAGGGCGGTTGAAGCGGGCCGTGACTTTCCAGTCGATGAAACGTACTTCGTCTCCCGTCTGGTATTCCCGCACTTCGCTGAAGGTCATCCCTCGGCCTTTGAAGGCGCTGTGGTACTGGCCGGAGAAAATCTGCTTGGACAGCGTCCGGGTCTTGATTTCGATTTTCCGTACCTTTTTCAATAATTCGGATGTTTCCATGGCCTTGTTATTACTCGTTTCGTTACCCGTTTCATTACCCGCCTTGTTACCCTCTTTTGTCGCGGTTCAGAGACGGCAGTCTTCGCTTTCCTGATGTCGGCGCATCGGCTATGGAACTTCGACAGTGTTGAGGATTTCGTTCAGTATGTCCTCGCTGGTCACGTTTTCCGCTTCGGCTTCGTAGCTCAACCCGATACGATGGCGCATTACATCAAAGCAGATGGCACGGATGTCTTCGGGAATCACATAGCCGCGGTGTTTGATGAAAGCGTAAGCTTTGGCGGCCAAGGCCAGATTGATGCTGGCACGGGGCGAAGCACCGAAGGCGATCATGCCTTTGAATTTGTCGAGCTTGTATTGTTCGGGATAACGGGTGGCGAAAACAATGTCGGTGATGTAGTTTTCGATTTTTTCATCCACATAGATTTCACGGGTCAGTTCCCGTGCGCGGACGATGTCTGCAATCGAGACAACTTTATTGATTTGGGGATATGTATTGGTGATGTTTTGCCGGATAATCAGTTTCTCTTCTTCCTTTTTCGGATAACTGATGATTACTTTCATCATGAAACGGTCCACTTGGGCTTCCGGCAGAGGGTATGTCCCTTCTTGTTCGATCGGGTTCTGGGTGGCTAATACCAGGAACGGGTCTTCAAGCCGGTAGGTCTGTTCCCCGATGGTTACTTGGCGTTCCTGCATGGCTTCCAGCAAGGCGCTTTGCACTTTGGCCGGAGCACGGTTGATTTCATCGGCCAGGACGAAGTTGGCGAAAACCGGGCCTTTCCGAGTAACGAAATTTTCGTCTTTCTGGCTGTAGATCTGGGTCCCGATTACATCGGCCGGCAATAAGTCAGGGGTGAACTGGATACGGCTGAACTTGGCATCGATGGCGGTTGCCAATGTTTTTATAGCCAGTGTTTTGGCAAGTCCGGGGACTCCTTCCAGCAAGATGTGTCCATTGGCCAAAAGCCCTATCAGAAGGCGCTCTACCATGTCTTTTTGTCCTACAATGTTCTTCTTCATCTCCATCGAAAGAAGGTCGATGAAAGAACTTTCCCTTTGGATTTTCTCGTTAAGTTCCTTGATGTCGATTTGTTGTTCGCTCATGGCATTCTTTTTTTTACATCAAAAAAGAAAGGCGGTTTTCCTGCTTTTCTTTTGACGTGCAAAAGTATGGATTCTGATAATCCAAGGG
>JADIMZ010000097.1 GCA_017694335.1 Candidatus Pullibacteroides excrementavium | reverse complement strand
GTGTAAACCTTTTTCAGGGAAGGTCAATGAGATAGATAAAAAGAATATTTCTGCACTTGTTGAGTGCAAAAATTTAACAAATTTGCACTTTGTAAGTGCAAATTTTGTATATTTGCCGAAAATATGGAAAGTATGGATGATTTGGTTCGGATTTACAAGAAATTGCTTCGCGAAACGGATACTCGTTTTCTTCGTTACCTGTATGATGAAATAGACTGGAAAAACCGCATTGTTGGCATCCGGGGCGCACGCGGGGTTGGCAAGACCACGCTGATGCTGCAACATATCAAGAAGGAATTGAATCCGGAAGAAAGCTTGTATGTCAATGCCGATGACTTGTATTTTAGCAACCATCGCCTGATTGATTTGGCTGAAAGATTGGTGCAACGAGGCATCCGTTATTTCTTCATCGATGAAATCCACAAATACAAGGACTGGTCGCGTGAACTGAAATTGATATATGATTATTACAGCGAATTGAATGTTGTCTTTTCCGGTTCTTCCATATTGGATTTGAACAAAGGAACTTCCGACTTGAGCCGGAGGGCGGTTGTCTATCAGTTGTACGGGCTTTCCTTCCGGGAGTATCTGGCGCTTTTTCATGATGTACGCTTGCCTTCGTTCTCTTTGGACGAAATCCTTGCCGGAGAACCTGAACGGTTGAAGCTGAAAACACCTTTGCTCTTTTTTGAAGACTATCTCAAGCGAGGCTATTACCCATTCGCGCTGATGGACGGCTATTCCGAAAAATTGCGGCAGATTGTCAATCTTACCTTGGAAACCGATATCCCGGTCTTTGCCAATCTGCCGGCATCCATGGGACGGAAATTCAAGCATCTTCTGATGATAATAGCCCAAAGCGTTCCTTTCAAGCCAAATATGAGCAAGATAGCCGAAATGATAGGTGCAGGCCGCAATCTGTTGCCGGAATATTTCCTCTATATCGAGGATGCCGGAATGATTTCCCAATTGCGGGATGAGACCGGAGGCGTACGAGGTTTGGGCAAGGTGGAGAAAGTGTATTTGGATAACCCGAACTTGGTCTATGCGCTTGCGGAAGAGAATGTGAACGTGGGCAATCTGCGCGAGACTTTCTTTCTAAGCCAGATGAAAGTCAGACAGTCGGTTTCCGCTTCTTCGATTTCGGACTTCCAGATAGGGAGGAGAACTTTTGAAATAGGGGGCAAATCCAAGAGCAAAAAGCAAATAGAAAGGGCGGAGGAAGGCTATGTTGTCAAGGACCAGATTGAACTATCCGCCGGTAACGTGTTGCCTTTGTGGTGGTTCGGCTTCAATTACTGATATAACTGATGGGGCGCTATATAGACACCGGCACAAGGGAATATTTTTCGCTCGGTTACCAGTCGATCTTGTACCAGAAAGTTTCCCGTTTCGTTCTCAGTTTGACGGCCTTGCGTATCGCTTCGGCAATGATGAGGATATGGTAGAGCTTATGCTCTTCGAGCCATTGCAAGGCGTTGGGTTCTTTCTTGGTGGCCTGGCAGAAAATATAGTAGAAGGGGTCGGGGTTGTTCTGCAGCCAGGCGATGGCACCGGGCTCGTCCACCATGCCGTTGGCCAAGACGCCTAACTCGGGATAAGGCCCTTTGAGCAGCCACATCACCGCCTCTTTGTCCCCTTGCAAGCCGTGGGCGAAGGCCGCCCATTCCGGATAGCCATCGTCAAGCAGCTTCTGGAAATGCGGTTCGGAACCGCCCACGGCTTTCTCGAAATCCTTGTAGACTTGGATAGGGTATTGGGTGATATGCATTTAAGTTTCTTTTCGTGTCCTGATTCCTTGCCGTGAACCAAAGGCGTATGCTTGGATTGGATGCCCCAAGCAGTTGTTTGGGGATTGTAAGTGGCTTCGGCCTCGATTCAAATTTTCGCTTGATGTTTCAGCCGTGAATACCACTTCATTGTAAGCGGCCTTGGCCTCGGTTCAAATCTGCCTCAGTGCGTCTAAACGATCTGGATTAAAAAAAGGCCTGCACGGAGGGGAATCCTGCTTTCCGCAGCTCTTCGGCATGCGCTTCCAATTCTTCCTTGGAGAGTTTCTTCAAGGCTTTGGCCGGGGTTTCCCGGTCGAGTCCGTAGAGCATGATGCTGGAGGGTTTGATGCGTTGCAATCGTTGGATGTAGGCTTCCCATTCCGCGCCGGAAGTATTGTCGATAGGCTTTCCATCGTGTTCTCCCCGGAAAAGCAGGGTCTGCATCGTGAAGGGGTGAGGGTAGTTTTCCAAGTTCCGGAGCAACTGGGGGTAATAGCTTTCCGGGTCGTCCTTCACTTCGTAAGAACCTAATTTGAAGCCTTTCTGCAATTGGTTGATCCGGGCGTACATCTGCGGGGTGCCGGCATCGAGCTTGAGCAAGACCTTGGTGCAATGTCCCAGCGCTTCCACGATTTCGGGCCGTCCGATCTGGGTGGCATTGGAGATGACGGTGACCAGCGGTGGGTTCTCCGGGTAGAATTCCCTGGCGCAGGTGGCGGTCATCGGGGCGATTTGCGGGAATTGGGGGTGGATGGTGGGTTCGCCATTGCCGGAGAAGGTGATGGAGTCGGGGCGGGTGCCTTCGGCTTTGAGCTTCTGCAAAGAGGCTCGAAGCGCTTCTTCTATCTCTTGGAGCGTGGGCAGTTCGGCCGGATCGGCTTCCCAGCGGGTATCCCAGCCGCATTCGCAATAGACGCAGTCGTAGTTGCAGAGTTTTTCAGTGACGGGCAATAGGTTCACGCCCAAGGAGATGCCGAGGCGGCGACTGTGAATCGGCCCGGTGATGATATGTTTATGAAAGAATGTCATATTGGTAGTTTTTCAGGGTTCAAAACCGCCGCTAAGTTACGGCAAAAGCCGGAATTCCGGAAGGGGGGATGCCGGTTTTGGGGCAAGGCCCGGTTCATGCCGGGGCAGCGGCTTTCCGGCCATTCGGTTGCTCCGGTCCGGACAAGGCTGGCTGTTGTGGCTATCGCGGCGGGAGTGCGCTGAATCCTATTGGTTCGCAAAAAAATCAATAATAAACGAGGAATCCGACCAGGCCGCAGAGCAGTATGCACAGGATGGGGCTGAAGCGTTTCCAGAAGGAGAGGGCGAACACGCCGAGGAAAATGAGGATGCTCACGTAATCGATGAAGTTGTAATGGTTCATCATCATGACGGCCACCGAGGCGATTAGGGCTACCGAAATGAGCTTGAAGCTGTCCACCACGCCGCCCACGACGGGATTGTTGCGGTGCTTGAGCAGGAAGGCCATGACGACCCAGATCACGAAAAGGGAGGGGAGGCAGACGGCGATGCTGGCCAAAAGGGAGCCGGCGATGCCCATGCCGACACTGCCATAGGCATCGAAAGCGGCATTGTAGCCTACGTAAGTGGCGGCGTTGATGCAGATAGGGCCGGGGGTCATCTGGCTGAGGGCCACGATGTCGGCAAACTGCTGATGGTCGATCCAGGCATGGGACTCCACGACGTCGTGCTGCATCAGCGAGAGCATGGCGTAGCCGCCACCGAAGCCTAAGAGGCCTTGTTTGAAGAAGACCCAGAAGAGTTCAAGAAATACCATGCGGGCCTCCTTTCACTTTGCGCTGGTTCTGTTTATGGATGCCGTACAAGGCGCCTCCGATGCCGGCGGCCAGGATTACATAGACCGGGGACACGCCCAAGGCGCAGACTAAGACGGCGGCGATAATCGGGATATAGAAATTGTACTTGGTCACGCCCGATTTCCTGACCATCTGCAAGGCAGGGGAAAGGATCAGGGCGACCACGCAGGGGCGTATGCCTTTGAAGCAGCTTTCCACCACGGGATTATCCTTGGCGGTCCGGGCAAAAATGGACAGGGCGAGGACAATCAGGATGGAAGGGAGGATGGCGCCGAAGCCTGCCATGACGCTGCCCCAGCGGCCTTTGATCCGGACACCGACGCTGAGGGCGGTATTGACGGCAAAGATGCCGGGGAGGCTCTGCATGACGGCAATCGTCTCCACGAACTCGTCTTCGGCAATCCAGCGTCGGTCTTCCACGATGATTTTCTTGACCAAGGCAAGCATGGCGTACCCGCCTCCGATGGTGAACAGGCCTATCTTGAAGAAGGTCGTGAACAGGGAGAGGTCGGTCGGCGCGGGAATCGAGGCGGCCGTGCCAGGTGCTTTGGCGGATTCAGATGTTTCGGACAAGGCTGCGTTCAATTTTCGGTTTGTTTAACGTCTCTTTTTCAATGGGATGCCATAAGCCAGCCCCAGTTCCACTTCCATGGCATGCGGTCCGTGCAGCCGGGTTCCCACCGAGAGGTCTATCTTGAAACATTCGGTCAGGAAGTAGTCGCCTCCGAAACGGAGCGAGAAGGTGTTTTCGACTTGGCCTTTGCGGGCAGGCGTGCTGCCTTCCGGATCGGCGTAATCGGCGTATGTCCAATCGTGGTCGCCGACAAATTCCCCGTACAGGTTCAGGCGTTCGCCGGGCATCCCGCCCAAGGCCACGCAGTAGAACAGCCCGGTATTGCTTTCTATCGCGTTCCAGTCTGCCCCTACATTATAGACGACCCATAAGTTGTTGAAAGACTGGTCAAAGGATAGGGTGGCCGCGGGGATGACACCCCGGGATACTGCATATTGGGAGTGACATCCGGCCGGGAAGTTCAGCTGTCCTATCAGCGCGAGGCCGGGTTTGCCGTTGTCGCCTTTGCGCAGGATATTGATCCGGGCCACGAGGTAAAGCGGGTTGAGGCTGACGCCTTTTTGCGACCAGTCTTTGGCCAGGCCTGTGCCGATGCCGAGTTCTAAGTTCTGGAGGGGGCTGTAACGCAGCACATAGCCATTGACCAGATATCCGCTTTGGTTCCAAGGCTTTCCGGTTTGGCCGCTGACATTGGCAAAGGCTTCCACGGAAAGGGTGTGCTGGATCAGGGGGGTACTTCCGTAGGCGAAGCCGGGGCGTCCCGGGTTGAAGTTGTACGTATTGTCCGGCTGGGCTTGGGCGGACGATGCGGCAATTGTCAGGAGCAAGAAGAGGGCAAGCCCTCGGAGGAACTTGCCCTGCATGAATGCGGTTTTCATCGTATTCTTTTGGTTAACATTATGAATGTCTGGCTCGATTTTTGGGGGAGGATTCAATTTTGCTGCGTTTCCCTGCCCCAAGAGGGATGTCAGAACGGGCAAGATGAGAGGCGTCGGCTTGAAGCAGAGCGAGGGAGCGTACTGAAGTACGTGACCGAGCTATGCAAAAGCCGCAACGAAGCAGATTACCCGTTATCACATCCCTCTTATTGGGAGACTTGCTTCTCGGTATTGATTTCCTTCTCCCCTCCCTTGACCATGTTCCGGCCATCTTCCGAGAACGGGTCGCTCACCTTGAAAGCCTTTTCGGCGTAATGCTTGGTGGCCATCTCTTCCTCGCTCAGGCCCTTGACGTGCTTGTCGAGGAAATGGAAGAAGCGGCGTTGCCAGAGAATGCCGTTCTGAGGCTGGAGAACCCAGTGGTTTTCATCGGGATACAGCAGGAGTTCGGCCGGAATGCCGCGCAGGATGGCCGAGTTGAACGCAGCCATGCCTTGGGAAGCTACGATACGGTAGTCGAGTTCCCCGTGGATAATCAGGATAGGCGCATCCCATTTTTCTACGAACTTATGCGGGGAGTTGGCGAAGGTGCGCTGCGCCACTTTGTTCGACTTGTCCCAGTAAGGACCGCCCATATCCCAGTTGGCGAACCAGAATTCCTCGGTTTCGGCGTATTGCTGTTCCATGTTGAACATCCCGTCGTGGGCGATGAAAGCCTTGAAGCGTTTGTCGTGGTTGCCGGCCAGCCAATAGACCGAGAAGGCCCCGTAGCTGGCACCGACGCAGCCCAGCTGGTCCTTGTTGACGTAAGGTTCCTTGCTGACGGCATCGATGGCGGACAGGTAGTCTTTCATGTTCTGTCCGGGATAGTCGCCGCTGATCTGTTCGAGCCATTCCATGCCGAATCCCGGCACGCCGCGGCGGTTAGGCGCTACGATGATATAGTCGTTGGCCGCCATGATTTGCGGGTTCCAGCGGTAGCTCCAGAACTGGCTTACCGTGCTTTGCGGGCCGCCTTGGCAGTAAAGCAGGGCAGGGTATTGCTTGGTGGAGTCGAAATGGGGCGGGTAGATGACCCAGGCGAGCAGCTGCTTGCCGTCGGTGGTCTTGATCCAGCGTCCTTCCACGCGGCCCATTTCCAGCTGGTCGAAGATGTCCTGGTTGATGAAGCTGATCTGGGTCTGCTTGTGCAGCATCTCCGGGTCTTCCTGGTTCAGGTCTATCGCGTACAGTTCGTCGGGACGGGAGAGAGACTGGCGGATGCCAATCAGCTGGTTTCCGGCCAAGGGATAAACGCCTACATAATCATGGACTCCGGCGGTCAGGCATTGGATGGCATCGGGCGTTCCGGTCATGAACTTGAAGTTCCCGGTAGTCTTGCCCGAAGCTTTGGCGTAGGCGAAGCTTTTGGCTACGTCCAAGCGGTAAATCTGGCTCAAACCATGCCAGTTGCTGGTGAAATAGATCTCTTTGCTGTCCTGGCTCCATTTGAGGCCAGCGGCGTTCTGGTCGAAGCCATAGGAAGCATCCACTTTCTCGGCGGTCTGCAGGTTGAGCAGGGCAATCCGGTTCTTGTCGGATTCATAACCATCCCTTTCCATGCTTTCCCAAGCCAGGTAGAGGCCGTCCGGACTGAACACCGGGTTCACATCGTAACCCAGGTTGCCTTTGCTGGCGTTGACGGTCTTGCCGCTTTCCAGATAGTAAACGTAGATATCGGTGTTGGTGGATACGGCGTAAGCCTTGCCGGTCAGCTTGCGGGAAGTGTAGGCCAGCAGCTTGCCGTCCGGGCTCCAGCTGTATTGCTCGATACCGCCGAAAGGCTTTACGGGCGCTTCGTAAGGCTCATCCTTCAGCACATCGACCGGATGGGTATTCGTGACGGCTTTCAGCTCGGTGTTCAGGTCGGCGCCTTCCAGCTGGCAGATGAAGATATGCGGAATCGACATCACGTAGTGGTCCCAATGGCGGTAGTTCAAATCCTGGAACACCATGCCGCTGGACTTGTCCAAGTCGGGGTAGCGGTCCTGCACATTGGGTTCCACCTGCACTTGACGGATAAAGGCGAGTTGTTTCAGGTCCGGGCTGAAACGGAAGCCTTCCACGCCTCCGGGAATCGATGTGATCTGCACCGGTTTGAGCGAGGAGGAAATGTCGTTGATGTCGCGCTCCTGGGCGGTGGCGCTGAAGGCCTTGCCCAGGTCGAGGCCGAAGACTTGCATTCCGTTGTCGGCGGCTGCCATATAGGCTATGGTATGTTCGTTGAGCCAGCAGAGATTGCCTTCCGAACCGGCGGTACGGGTAATCTGGCGCACGTTCTTGCCGTCGATGTCGGACAGGTAGAGGTCGGAATTGCCCTTGTTTTCGGCTACGCTGTAATAGCGGACCGAATAGGCGATATGTTTCTGGTCGGGGCTGATGGCTACTTCGCCCAAGCGGCCCATGGCCCAGAGGACTTCAGGGGTCAGACGTCCGTCGGTCACTGTCACTTCCTGTTTTCCGATAACGGGGCCTTGGTTGCCTGTCCCTTGCGGGCTGCAGGCGATGCCCGTGGCGGCCACGGCCGAGGCCAAGGCGGCTTTCTTTAAGGCTGAAAAACGCATTTGTCTATGATTTTGTTGATTAATAATCTGTTGTATTGGGTTCGTCCGGGTTTTCGTTGCAAACCCTTGTACGTGCAGTTCAAGGCTGGCGCTGCAGTAGTTGCAGAATCGGCCTGGTCATTTTGCCTCTTTTTCGTTGGAAGCCGAGGATTCCTGCTGGTTGTAGCGTGTCCGGGTGTCCCTGTCGATGATGGAAGAACGTTCAAAGGTCTTTTCCGGGTCGAACAGGTAGCGGTAGGTGTAATGGCGTTGGTGGAAACGGGCGCTGGTGCTTTCTTGCAGCAGCCGCATCTTAGGGTTGAAATCGCCCACCCAGGAGAGCTCTATTTCCTTGTACCAAGGTTTCTTGGCTTTCATCATCTTGTCCATGTGCCAGAACAGCAAGGATTCGATGCCGGCTCGCTGGTACTTGGGCTTGACTCCCATGATGGTGACTCGGGCGCGGGTCATCTTGTGCCGTTTTTTCATCCAAAGGAATCGCAGCTTGTTGATGATATGGAATTTTCCATGGAATTTCCGGAAAATGGGCGTGGGGTCGGGGAACATCACTTCAAAGGCGATGGGTTCGTTGTCATGATAGGCGAACCAGATCAGCTCCTCGTCAATCAGGCCCTTGCCTTCGTCCAGTTCCTTCTGCATCGTTTCTTTCTGCAAGGGGACGAAGTTTTCATGGAACTGCCAGGCATTATCGTAGATTTCCTTCAAGTCTTTCATGTATTTCCCGGTCTGGCTGTAACGGAAGTGCTCGCAATGGTATTCGGGCTTGGAACGCACCCAGTCGGCCACTTTCCAGAAGCGTTCGGGGAAGGGTTTGGTGTAGTCCAGCATATTGCAGACTTGCTCGAAGTAGAGCTTGAAGCCGTAGTTTTCGAAAAGCTGTTTGTAGTAGGGGGGATTGTAGTTCATTCCCCAGTCGGCGTCTTTGCCGAAGCCTTCCACCAGCAATCCCCAGAAGTTGTCGTTTTCCCCGAAGTTGATCGGCCCGTCCATGGCTTCCATGCCGCGTTCCGAAAGCCATTGCTTGCAGGTGTCGAACAGCAGGTTGGCGGCTTGCTGGTCATCGATACACTCGAAGAAACCCATGCCGCCGGTGGGTTGCTGGTAGGTGTAGGCCTTGCTGGTATTGATGAAGGCGGCGGTGCGGCCTATGATTTTGCCTTTGTCGTCATATAGAAGGAAGCGGGTGGCCGAACCATGCTCGAAGAACTCGTTCTTGCCGGGGGTGAAGATGTTTTCGACCGTTGTCTCGAAAGGAGCGGAGAAGTGGGGGTCGCCCTTGTAGAGTTCGCGTTGGAACCTGTGCCAGGCCTTGCGTTCGGCTTTTGTGCTTACTTCTTTGATAGTCATGTCAATAGCTTTGGAAGCGCTTGAAAACGGCAAAAATACGCATAAATCGCGGGTTTTGCTTGGTTTTCGCGGAGGTTTTGGCGTTTTCGGGCCTTGGTCGAAGGTTTTGGACGGGATGCTTGCCGTGGCTTCCGGAAAAAGCCGGGATGGTACGAGGTGGTTTGGCAGGGGCAAGTTGGCAATTTCGGGCAAATTGAGTATCCTTGCAGCATAAATCAGGAAAATGATCAGAATCGCCACGATTGTCGGGGCCAGGCCCCAGTTTGTCAAAGCGGCCGTGCTGAGCCGGGCTTTTGCCGCCTGTCCGGATACGGAGGAATTTCTCATCCATACCGGGCAGCATTACGATTACGGGATGTCGGAAGTCTTTTTCGAGGAGATGGAAATCCCGCATCCTCGTTATAACCTGGGTATCAATGCCCAGTCTAAAGCGGGAGAAGGTCACGCCGCCTTATTGGGGGATATGCTCATAGGGATAGATGCCGTGCTTCGGCAGGACAAGCCGGGCTGGGTGCTGGTCTATGGCGACACGGATTCGACTTTGGCCGGGGCTTTGGCAGCCAATAAGAACGGCATCCCCTTGGTGCACGTGGAGGCAGGCTTGCGTTCGTTCAACACCGCGATGCCGGAGGAGAACAACCGGGTGCTGACCGACCATCTGGCCTCCTTGCTTTTTTGTCCTACCGAGCAGGCTGTGCGGAATTTGGAAAGGGAGAATATCGGGGCATGGAGCAGGAAAGTGTTCCGGACGGGCGATGTGATGCTGGATGCAGCGCTTTATTACGGGAACCGGGCGGATTCCGGTCGTTCGGGTTCCGGTCATCGGGAAGAGGGCGTTTTACCTTTGCCTCTGCCGGAACGTTTTGTGCTCTGCACGATGCACCGGAATGAAAATACAGGGAATACGGCGGTCTTGAAGGAATTGCTGGAGGCTTTGGAAGAAGTGTCTTTGTCGATGCCGCTGCTGATGCCTTTGCATCCGGGAACCCGGCAGCGGATGATTTCGGTTGGATTCGATTTTGAAAAGACGCATATCCGTTTTTGCGAACCGGTTAGTTACTTGAGGATGCTGCAATTGCTTCGTTCATGCGCCTTTGTGATGACCGATAGCGGCGGCTTGCAGAAAGAGGCTTGTTTCTTCGGGAAGTATTGCCTGACCTTGCGGGAAGAGACGGAATGGGTGGAGCTGGTGGAAAAGGGCTTCAACACCTTGGTAGGGCATCGGAAAGAGATGATTACGGGGCAGGCTTTGCGCTTATGGAAGGAGCAACCGCCTGTTTTTCAGACGGATTTGTATGGGAACGGACATACGGGCGAGGATATTGTCCGGATTATCAGGGAAAATAGTTAGACCGAAAGTAGTCGAACCGAGGAAAGTGTCATTGTCGAATTGAAAAAAGACAATAGTCGAACCGAGGAAAATTGAGGAGCTATGGAGTTGACAGAGAGTGCTTTGTCGTATCTGTTGGATTTTTTGTGCGGACGGTCGATGCCGGATTCCGGGGTAGAATACCCTTATCGGGTTTCGGATGGCCAAAGGGAGAGGCTTCGGATTGGTTATGTGGCGGATAAGGATAAATGGGAACATTATGATATCGTCTTTGTCCCTTCCGGATTCTTTGATTCCGAGGATTATGCTTCGGAAGCCTCTTTGCCCACAGGGCCGTTGCCTCGGATCGAGGGCGTGCCTTTTTTGTACGGAGAGGCACGGCTGGAGCGTTTGGATGGATGCCTGGCGGTGTATGCGGATTTGCCGGCTTCGGCCTTTGTGTTGCTGAGCCGTTATGAGGAAATTTGCCGCCCATCGGTCAGGGACGGGCATGGGCGTTTTCCGGGAAAGGAGTCTTTGCTTTACAGGAACGGTCTGATAGAAAGGGCTTTGGTGGACGAATACCGGGATTTGGTCTGGAAATGGGCGGCTGGGCTCGGTTTCCGCTTGCCGGAATGCAGGCCGGGTTTTGGCAAGATTTGGCTGACACACGATATCGATGCGCCTTTCTATTGCCGAGGCTTGCGGGCGTTTGCGCGTGAAAGCTTGAAAGGCAAGGGGGTAGGGGCGGCTTTGCGCTGGGCTTGCGGTCCGAAAGAGAAAGACCCCTATTATACGTTCGATTTCTTTTGCCGGACTGATAATGCGGTGGATCGGTCGGCTTCATGCCCGGTTCAAGCGGTTTATTTCTTGAAAGCGGGAGGGTCGGCATCGCAGGACAGGCCTTTTTACAACCTGAAAAGCAGGGATATGCAAGGTCTGATTTCTTTTTTGCGGGCGCAAGGGGCGGTTTTCGGCTTGCATGGGAGTTATTCGTCTGGCAAGGATGGAAAGGGGTGTGCGCAGGAAAAGACGAGGATCGAGGATGCCTTGCAGGAAAAAACGTTCCGGTTCCGGCAGCATTTTTTGCGTTCGTGCGAGCCTTCGGCCTTTGCATGCTTGGAGGAAAACGGTTTGCGGGAGGATTTCACGATGGGTTATGCCGATGTGGCCGGTTTCCGCTTGGGGACATCCCGGGCAGTACGTTGGATTAATCCGTACACGGGTGAGCTTTCGGAATTGATTTTGCATCCTTTGTTGGTGATGGACAATACGTTGTACCAGTACATGGAAATAGGGTATGAAGAATCGCAAGCCTGTTGCGAGCGTTTGCTGGCGACGGCATACCGGCACGGGGGCGATGCCTGCCTGCTATGGCATAACAGCTCAGTGACGGAAGGTCCGTATCCGGCAGCTCCGGTGGATTGGATTAGAAAGCTTTATGTGGATTTGTGCAGAGAATTGGAGTCTTGGCAGAATAAATAAAATAGATAATAGATAGATGAAGGTATTGTTGGTGTGCGACCAGTTTCCACCGGGTTTCGGTCCTCGGATGGGCTATTTGTGCAAGTATCTCAAACGGGAAGGGTGTAGCGTGGATGTGGTGTCTGAATATTACGAAGATACACGTTACCAGTTTCTTTGCGGCAATACCCATGCGGAGAAAACAGTGGCATTTTACCGGAAAGCCTCGGAGGGAGGCGGCGGTAAAGGGGAGTGGATGAAGGTGATGCTGGCGGATTTCCTGTGGGAATACAAGGACAGGCGTATGTACAAGGCGGTTGTGTCCGATCCGGCTTGGAATAATTACGATTTGGTCTTATGCAGCACTTTCCGGACGTTCCCTTTGCCGGCGGCCCGGCGTCTTGCCCGGCATTTCGGGGTCCCGTTGGTTGCCGATTTGCGGGATATCGTGGAACAGTACCCGGACAATTCCTATATACTGCACGGGAATGCTTTTGGCAGCGGGCGTCTGTCCCGTTGGATATCGGCTTTGGCGGAGAAGGTGTTTACCGCCCGCATACAGCGACAGCGGAACAAGGTTTTGCGGAAGGCCGACGCGGTGGTCAGCGTCTCGCCTTGGCATCAGGAATTCCTGAAAAAGTTCAATCAGCGGAGTTTTTTGATTTACAATGGTTATGATCCTGAAGTCTTTTTTCCTGCACCGGTGGCTGATTCAGTGTTCAGAATCACTTATACGGGGCGTTTGATTAGTGCCAATATGCGGAATCCGGATTTGCTGTTCGAGGCGGTGGCCCGATTGCGGGATGCCGGCAAGATTCATGCGGAGGATTTCAGGCTTTGCTGGTATGTGGACAAGGATTCGATGCCGGTGGTGCATGCATGGGCCAAGGAATACGCTTTGGAGGAGCTTGT
>JADIMZ010000096.1 GCA_017694335.1 Candidatus Pullibacteroides excrementavium | reverse complement strand
TTTTTGAGATGTTCCGCAAAACAAACTGAAGCGATTGTCAACCCTCGCGATAAAAACAAAAATAGTGTTTATTTTCTCCGCCCGAACAAGGTCAGATAGAATTTTATGCACAAATCGTAACGACTGATTTAGTTAAAAAAAGTTAAGAATTGGCGGATTGTGGATTTTGTTCTTATTTTTGCCGCGATAACAGGAACCCAAGGGAATGCAAGTTGCCGCAACCCCTGACCATTGCCAAGACGGCATCCGATGCTTCCCGCAAAACGCATCGCCATGGAAAAGAAAACCGAAAACTACATCCGCTTCGACTGGGCCATGAAGCGCCTGCTGCGCAACAAGGCCAATTTCGATGTCTTGGAAGGCTTCCTCTCCTCCCTCTTTGGGAAAACCGTCAAGATTCAAGGCCTCTTGGAAAGCGAGGGCAACCGCGAACGCGAAAACGACAAGGCCAACCGCGTGGATTTGCTCGCCCTGATGGACACCAAGGAAAAGGTCATCATCGAGGTCCAGAACAACACCGAGACCGCCTATTTCCAGCGCATGATCTTCGGCACCTCCAAGGTCCTGTGCGATTACATCAACAAAGGCGATAACTACGAGCATGTCAGCAAGGTCTATAGCGTCAACATCGTCTATTTCGCCTTGGGAAAGGGTACCGACTACGTTTATCACGGCAAGACCGAGTTCCGCGGCATCCACAATGGGGATATTTTGGAATTGAATCCTTTCCAGAAGGAAAAATTCGAGGTCGATACCGTCAGCCAGCTCTTCCCCGAATACTATATCCTCAAGGTCAACGACTTCGACAAGGTGGCCAAAAGCCCCATCGAGGAATGGATTTACTATTTCAAGACGGGGACACTGCCCGAGAACGCCTCCGCCCCGGGATTGGACAAGGTGCGCGAGCTGCTGCGCATCGACCGAATGAGCGAGGCCGATCGGAACGCCTATTACCAGCACTTGGACGACATGGCCCGGCTGCATGACACGGTGACCAGCGGCTACGAGGAGGGACGCTTCGAGGGACGGCTAGCAGGAATGGCTGAAGGAAGAGCCGAAGGGAGAGCCCAAGGAAGAGCCGAAGGAAGAGCCGAAGGCTTGGCTGAAGGTTTGGCTGAAGGAAGGAGAGAAGGACTTGAAGAAGGAATGGCCAAGGGAAAGCAAGAAGAGAAAATCCTAAATGCCCGCAATCTCAAACAATTGGGCATCTCCTTAGACATTATTGCCAAGGCCACAGGACTCAGTCCCAAAGAAATAAATGCACTATAAGCCAAGCCGCGTTACACAAGACTCTATGCCATGCAAATCACATTCTTGCAGAACGGGAAAACGGAAGAAAACTATCTAAAGGAAGGAATTGCCATCTTTGAACAACGGATTCACCGCTACCTACCCTATCAAAGCGAAGTGATTCCGGCCTTGAAGAACACCAAGAACCTGCCGGTGGCGCAACAAAAGCAAAAGGAATTCGAACTGATGCGCAAATGGTTCGAAAAATCGGACTGCGTGGTGCTGTTAGATGAGCATGGCAAAGAGTTTTCCTCAGTGCAATTTGCCGAATACCTGCAAGGCAAGATGAACGCCGGAATCCGCAACCTGACTTTCGTTGTCGGCGGCCCTTACGGTTTCGCGCCCGAAGCCTACGCCTTAGCATCGGACAAGATCTCCCTTTCCAAGATGACCTTCTCCCACCAGATGATCCGTCTCCTGTTCACCGAGCAGCTCTACCGCGCGTTCTCGATTCTCAACCACGAACCCTACCACAACGAGTAAAGGGTACGTGAACTAGCACACGCTTTCCCTCCATAAATCCCTGATACGAAAAAGGCTTGCCCAGGGTAAACCCAAGCAAGCCTTCGCTATCTTTGAAGAACGGACTACTTCGTCTTCAGGTACTCGTCTATGGCTTTGGCGGCCTTGCGGGCGGCACCCATCGCCAGGATGACGGTAGCCGCACCAGAGACCACGTCCCCGCCGGCAAACACGCCCGGACGGGAAGTCTGCCCGTGCTCGTCAGCCACGATGCAACCCTTGCGATTGGTTTCCAAGCCCTTGATGGAATGCGCCAACATCGGGTTGGGCACCGTACCCAAGGACATTACCACTTCGTCCACTTCGATTTCAAATTCCGAACCGGGGATTTCCACCGGGCTGCGACGTCCCGAAGCATCGGGTTCACCCAATTCCATGCGGATGCAGCGAATCGCTTTCACCCAGCCCTTTTCATCGCCGATGATTTCCACCGGGTTCACCAATTCGTTGAAATGGATTCCTTCTTCCTGGGCATGATGCACTTCCTCGCGGCGAGCCGGCATCTCGTTGATGGTACGGCGGTAAACCACATACACGTCCGAACCTAAACGCTTGGAAGTACGGGCCGCATCCATCGCCACGTTCCCACCGCCTACCACGGCCACCTTCTTGCCAATGTAAACCGGGGTATCGTAATCCTCGCGGTATGCCTTCATCAAATTGGAGCGGGTCAACAGCTCGTTGGCCGACAGCACCCCGTTCAGGTTCTCGCCCGGGATGTTCATGAAACGAGGCAGACCGGCACCCGAACCGATGAACACCGCATCGTATTTTTCCACATCCAGCAGATGATCCACCGTATCGGTCTTGCCGATAATCACATCCGTCTCGAATTCCACGCCCAACTGCTTGAGGTTTTCGATTTCATGCGCCACGATGGCCTTGGGCAGACGGAATTCAGGAATACCGTAAACCAGTACGCCGCCCGCCTTGTGCAAGGCTTCGAACACCCGTACCGAATAACCCATCTTGGCCAAGTCGCCCGCGCAGGTCAAGCCCGCCGGACCGCTGCCCACGATAGCCACCCGCTTGCCATTCTTAGCCGGCACTTCCGGCTTGCCAGCCCCGTGAATCCGCGTATAATCGGCCACGAAACGTTCCAACTTGCCAATGGCAATGGCATCGAACTTCTTACCCATCACGCAGGAACCTTCGCACTGCGTTTCCTGCGGACAGACACGGCCGCAGACCGCCGGCAGAGCCGAGTCAATCGCGATTACCTTGGCCGCTTCCGCGAAATTGCGCTGAGCCACTTCGTGGATGAACTGCGGAATCTTTATCGATACCGGGCAGGCTTCCACGCAGGACGGCTTCTTGCACTGCAAGCAGCGCGAAGCTTCCAAAACCGCTTCTTCCTCGCTGTAACCCAAGCAGACTTCCTTGAAATTATGGTTGCGTTCTTCGGGATCCTGCTCCTTGACCGGCACCCGTTTCTTCTTGTCGAAACCGTCCAATCCCGCTTGCTCTGCCGCACGCAAGGCGGCCGACTCCTCTACGGCTGCCGCCAGGTTGCAATGATGGTCTTCGGTATTGCTCGCAATCTCGTACTTCTTATACATGCCCTGACGGCGCATGGCTTCATCGAAGTCCACCTGATGGGCATCGAACTCCGGACCGTCCACGCAGGCGAACTTGGTCTTCCCGCCCACCGTGACACGGCAAGCCCCGCACATGCCCGTTCCGTCCACCATCAAGGTATTGAGGCTGACAACGGTAGGAATACCGTATTCCTTGGTCAGCAAGGAGACGAACTTCATCATGATCATCGGGCCGATGCAAATCACTTCATCGTACTTCTTGCCCTGGTTGTCAATCAAGTCCCTAATCAAATCCGGTATCCGGCCATGGAAACCGACCGTTCCGTCATCGGTGCAAAGGAACACATCCTTGGCCACCTTGCGCATCTCATCTTCGAGCACCAAGAGATTGGCCGAACGGGCACCCAAGATCACATCGCAGGCCACGCCCTTTTCATGCATCCATTTCACCTGGGGATACACCGGAGCGGCCGCAAAACCACCGGCCACGAACAGGATATTGCGTTTCTTCACTTCGGCCAAATCTTCATGAATAAAGTCCGACGGTCTTCCGAGCGGCCCGACCACATCCTGAAAGCAGTCGCCTACCTGAAACCGGCCCAGTTTCTTGGTCGAAGCCCCCAGCATCTGGAACACGATGCGGATAGTCCCTTTTCCCCTATCGTAATCGCAAACAGTCAAAGGAATACGTTCCCCTTGCTCGTCCGGGATCACAATCAGGAACTGTCCCGGCTGGGCGGATTCCGCCAAACGGGGAGCGTACACTTGCATGCTGACAATCTCAGGTGCGATTGTCTCCTTCTCTAAGATCTGGAATCGTTTTGTTTCCATGCGCCTCATTTTCTCTTGCGTTTGCCGCCTTTGTCCTTCTTGGACTTCTTAGGCGATGCCGAACGCTTATTTTGCTTTTTACGTGTGTTTCCGTAGGTATCGGTCTCGAAAGCCGAAAAATCATAGCCGCCACGGGATGCCCGTTGCGACGAGCGTCGGCTTTCTTTATAAGAACCTTGGTCGCTTTCCTGCTTCTTCCGCTTGGATTTCTTTGGTTTCTCGTACCCTTCTTGATCGAAGCCCAAAGAATCCAAATCCATCCATTCCTGCCTTCCGCCTCGCGAACCGCGACGGTAATCATCCTGGTAGAAATCATCCCAAACATCCTCCCGCTTGCGTTTGGATGCTCGCGATCGGGAATCCTTGGCTGAGGCCGAGTCCTTGCGTCCGGGCTTGCGGGAAGCACGCTCCGAACGCTCCGGCTTCTCTGAATAGAAATCTTCTTCCGAAGCGCGTTTCCGGGAAGCAGAACGAGGAGAATCCTCATAATCGAATCCGTCCCAATCATCCCTGTGTCTGCCGGAATCCTTCCTGCGCGAAGAGGAACGGCGTTCCGAACCTTGCTTGTCCAGGCTTTCTTCTTGGGCCGCCATCCGTTCCGAGGTCCGCTTGCCCTTGGCTTTTTCCTCGCCTTTGGCCGATTCGGCATACAGCTTGCGGTCTCCCCATACCGTATGGTTCAAGCCGTCCAGCACCTCCTGCTGGTAACGTTCGTCTATTTCGACAAAAGAACAGGTCTTGTATATCTCGATCCGGCCAATCCGGGCATCCTTGGAACCGACCGTATCGTTGATGATACCCATCATGCTCTGCGGCTTGATGCCGTCCATGTGACCCAGGTTGACGAAAATCCGCGTCAGACCTTCTTCCACGCCCTTCTGACCCCGTTTGGTATCGCTCTTGGCTTTTTGACGGCCATCCCCCATATCCTGCACAATCGGGGCATTGGCGTAATATTCCGAGAATCGGTTGAATTCCCTCCAAACAAAGCGCTTGATGATTTCTTCCTTGCTCAAATCTTCCAAACGTTCGTAAATGGCCGGAAGGTATTTGTCGATAGGCCCTGCTCCCTCGCCCATGTCCAGCTGCATCATCTTGTTGACCTGATACAACAGCTGCTTTTCGCAAATCTCCTCTCCCTGAGGAATATGCTGCAGGATAAACTCCTTTTTCAGAACCTTTTCTATCGCCCGCAGACGGCTCTTTTCGCGAGGCGTGATAATCGCGATGGAAATACCTGTGGCAGAAGCCCTTCCGGTTCGTCCGCTCCGATGGATATACTGCTCTATCTCGTCCGGCAGATTGTAATTGAGCACATGGGTCAGGTTGTTCACATCCAGACCTCTGGCCGCCACATCGGTAGCCACCAGAAGCTGGAGGTTCTTGAGACGGAACCGGCTCATCGCATTGTCGCGTTGCGCCTGGGAAAGATCCCCATGCAAGGCATCGGCATTGTACCCATCCTTGATCAGCTGTTCGGCCACCTCCTGGGTCTCGCGCCGGGTCCGGCAGAAAATGATGGAATAGATATCCGGGTAAAAGTCGATAATCCGCTTCAAGGCCAGGTAGCGATCCTTGGAATTGACCATGTAGTAATGATGGGTCACATTGGCCGAACCCTCGTTCTTGGTCCCAATCGTCACCTCCTGAGGCTCATGCATGTAATGATTGGCTATCTGACGGATTTCCTTGGGCATCGTAGCCGAGAAAAGCCAAGTGTGCTTGTCTTCGGGCGTGTTTTCCAGAATGCCGTCCAGCTCGTCCCGGAAACCCATGTTGAGCATCTCGTCGGCCTCATCGAACACCACCGTATGCAGATGGCTGAAATCGATTTTGCCCCGGCGCAGGATATCCAGCATACGCCCCGGCGTGGCCACGACGATTTTCACGCCCCGGGCAATCTCGTCCAGCTGGCGTTCTATGCTGGCGCCACCATAAACGGCGCAAATCCTCAAATCGGGAATATTCTTGGAGAAATTCTTCAGATCCTTGGCTATCTGCATGCAGAGTTCCCTGGTAGGGCTCAATACCAAGGCTTCCACCGTCTTGTCCTTGGGATTGCACTTTTCAATCAAGGGAAGCCCGAAAGCCGCCGTCTTCCCTGTCCCGGTCTGAGCCAAGGCGACCATATCGGTCTCTGTAGTCAAAAGTATGGGCAAGACCTTAGCCTGTACCGGCATGGGTTCTGAAAATCCTAAATCCTCAATGGCTGCGAGGATTTCCGGCCGCAGGTTGAAGTCTGAAAACGTCATAGTAAAATCGTGGTTTTTTTTATCTACAATACGAATGCAATACAAGCAAAAACGCCTAAAACATCCTTATCGAATGCATCCTTAACAAAGAACAAAAGTAATATTTTTATTCATCTGTTTTTGAACAAATCGCAAAATCCGAAGCCTGCTGTGCCCTCTCTTACCCCCTTCTTCCATCCTCAACAGCCCCGCGAGCCTCTGTTGCTCCGGCCTTGGCCCTCAAGTAGTCCGCAGG
>JADIMZ010000095.1 GCA_017694335.1 Candidatus Pullibacteroides excrementavium | reverse complement strand
TCGCAAAAGTAAGGATTTTTCCAATCCCCCGCGCTCTTTCAGGTCAGGATCCGGAAGCGGTCAGGGAAGAGGATGGCCAGCTGCTGGGCTGTCTGCCCCCAGTTCTGGACCGGCTGCGTCCACTTGCGCCGGATTCTCGTGTAGGCCAGGAAAACCAGCTTCTCCAGGGCGGTGTCGTTCGGGAAGCCCCCCTTGTTCTTGGTGACCTTGCGCAGCTGGCGGTGATAGCCTTCCACCGTGTTGGTCGTGTAGATGATGCGCCGTATGGGTTCGCTGTACTGGAAATAGGCGCTGTGCCTTTCCCAGTTCTCCCGCCTGCTCCGGATGACTATCGGGTAGTCTTCCCCCCATTTCACTTCGAGTTCCCCCAACGCCTGCTCCGCAGCATCCTTGTTGACGGCCCGGTAGACCTGCTTCAGGTCTTGCAGGAACTCCTTCTGCCGCTTGCTGGCCACATACTTGATCGGTTGCGTATCTGGTGGACTATGCACAGCTGGACCATCGTCTCCGGAAAGACGCTCGCTATCGCCTCCGGGAAGCCTTTAAGCCCGTCTGCTTATTCCGGGCGATAGTCGGCCACCGATTCCGGTGATACTCGGCCACCTGAGTTAGAGTTGCAAATTTAGATATAAATCACGATTTATATGCCGGTGGAATAAGAAAGAATCAAGACCACCCCTATCTTTATGGCGTGGGAGGTCTCGGGGAGCGAGCCTCCAAATAGAAGTCTAACGGGCAGAAGCCCCAAAAAGTAAAAGCCTATGCGGACAGTATGTGGTCTTGACGTGCACAAAGATAGTGTATTCGTCTGTATCATGAATGGAAACGGGGAGAAATTTGAAGCCAGGTACGGCGTTTTGACGCCGGAGTTGGAAGCGTTGCGCCAATTGCTCCTGGACCATGAGGTAACGGAGGTGACCATGGAAAGCACCAGCATCTACTGGTATCCGGTCTGGCGGGTGCTGGAAGGGGCCGGGGAACTGAAGTTGGTGAACCCTTACTTCATCAAGCAGCTACCCGGCAGGAAAAGCGATGTGCGGGATGCGGCCTGGATAGCGGAATGCACCTTGAAGGACCTCATCCGGGGAAGCTTCGTCCCCGAAGCCCTCGTGCAACGCATGCGCCAGTACAACCGGCGCATCTTCGACCTGAACAAGGAGAAGGTGTACAAACTCGCCAAACTGGATGCCTTGCTTCAACGATGCAACATCCGGATCAGCAATTACCTCTCCTCTACCGACAGCAGGGGCTACAAGGAGGTGGTGAGGCTGTTGTCCGAGGGCGTGACCAGCCCCGGGAGACTGCTGGAAGCCCTGCACGGGCGCACGGTGAACCGGGTGGGCAGGGAGACCTTGAAATCCGCCCTGACCGGCGTGGTCACGGAGACGGACATCGACCTGATCGAGCAGTACCGCCAAGAGATCGAACTGGACGACAAGCATCTGAAGGAATGCCAGGAGAGGCTGACGGCCCTCTGCCAGAAG
The DNA here is from genome assembly GCA_017694335.1 of Candidatus Pullibacteroides excrementavium. Lineage (GTDB taxonomy): Bacteria > Bacteroidota > Bacteroidia > Bacteroidales > P3 > Pullibacteroides > Pullibacteroides excrementavium. The sequence continues at coordinate 15,444 of JADIMZ010000095.1, read as the reverse complement.
GCGTTCCCCGAGGAATACAAGAACCTGCAGACCATCCCCGGCGTGAAAGAACGCTCGGCAACCTCCATCCTTGCGGAAATAGGGGCCGACATGAAGATGTTCGTCACGGCCGCAGCCCTGGTTTCCTGGTGCGGGCTCAAGCCGCGCAACGAGGAAAGCGCGGGAAAAATCAAATCCCGCAGAATCACCCATGGGAACAAGTACATCCGCAAGACAATGATTGAATGCGCATGGGGGGCGAGCCGCACTCGGGATTGCTTCTATTCCAGGTTCAGTTACATACAGACCGTCCTTCGAAGGAAGAACGCCATGAAAGTGAAAGTAGCGGTCGCCCGCAAAATGCTCACGACCGTCTGGCACGTGCTGAAGGAAGGAGTCCCCTACCGTGATTACAGGGATGCCGAAACGAAAGTGTCGGCATCCTCTTGAGATACCGCTTATTGTAAGGCCATTATCTTTGTGGTGTCAACAACCCGTCTTGCAAATTGACTGACGCTTTAAGCGGCCTAGGATGCCCGTGTCGGGATTGGAAGCCCGTAGAGGAAAATCGGATTTATTGAAATGAATGCTGTCCGCACGCACCCGCCTGCTGCGGCCATGCCCCTTTTGTGCCTGCATTCCCCCAAAAGACCGGTGAAGCCATAAAGATTGGGGTGATCTTGCCGCTTTCTTAGAGGAAAGATACGAAAAGAACAAACCAAACATCCCGGTTGACAACCGGTGCATAACTTTCCCGCCGCCCTGCGGAACATCGTTTTTACTTTTCAAAAACATTCGCGACATTTGCCGCGCTGATTGCCGGGTACAGACAAGGCAAACATCTCATTGCCAATAGATTCACCCGGAATCAGCCCGTATTCCCGCCCGAACCGGGAGGTGCCGGAAACCGCCCCGGAAGGCCAAAAAACAAGAGAATATGACCAATTTGCTTTTACTCTTAGTGGTTCTGCTCACAGCCCTCGCGCTGGTTCTCGTAGCCTGGGGCCTGGGAGTCTGGCTGGCTCCCCGTTCGTACAACCCCCTCAAGGAAGAAGCCTATGAATGCGGTGTCCCCACCCGAGGGAAAAGCTGGATGCAGTTCAAGGTAGGCTACTACCTCTTCGCCATCCTCTTCCTGATGTTCGACGTGGAAGCCGTCTTCCTCTTCCCCTGGGCCGTCGTGGTCCAAGACCTGGGAGTCTATGGCCTCACCAGCGTCCTCTTTTTCTTGATTGTCCTCATCTTAGGCCTGGCATACGCTTGGAAGAAAGGAGCCTTGACATGGAAATAAAGAAACCGAAAATCAAGGGATTGCCCTACAACGAATTCAAAGATAACGAATATATCGAAGAATTGCGGAGAAACGGTGTCGGCGTCATCGTCGGCGTGTTGGACGAACTGATCAACTGGGGTCGGTCCAACTCCGTATGGCCCCTCACCTTCGCCACCAGCTGCTGCGGTATCGAGTTCATGAGCATCGGCGCCGCACGCTACGACTTTGCCCGGTTCGGGTTTGAAGTGACCCGTGCCAGTCCGCGCCAGGCCGACGTCATCATGGTGGCCGGAACCATCGTGACCAAGATGGCTCCCGTCCTGCTCCGTCTGTACGAACAGATGGCCGACCCCAAATACGTAGTGGCCGTAGGGAACTGCGCCATCTCCGGAGGCCCTTTCACCAACTCCTACCATGTAGTGCAAGGCGTGGACAAGATCCTGCCCGTGGATGTCTTCATTCCCGGCTGCCCCACTCGACCCGAAGCCTTGCTGTACGGCATGATGCAGCTGCAACGCAAGATCAAGCTGGAACACTTCTTCGGCGAAGTCAACAAGAAAGAACCCAAAAGCCACCAGCTGCCCGCCATCTACCCCGGGGAAGAACCCGTCTTTGCCGAAAAATACAAGCAGCATCCCATCCTGGCCAACGCGGCCCAGAACCGTCCCCAAGCTGAAACAGAACAAGCCGGGACAAAAGCCGAATAAGCCGAAAGCCGAATAAAACGGATACCTATGAGTACGCTTAAAGCACAGATACAGACCATTTGCCCGCAAGCCACCTTCAGCCATGAAGACACGGATACCCTCCATGCGGAAGTATCCCCCAAAGAACTGGCCGAACTCTTCAAGCACCTCAAGAGCGACAAGACGTTCCTGTTCGACTACATGGAAGACCTGATCGGCATGGACTTCGGAGAGAAGCTCGGTGTCATCTACCGTTTCTATTCCACCGAGAACAAACAGCGCATCGTCCTCATCTGCCAGGCCGAAAGCCGCGAAAAGCCCGAACTGCCCTCAGCCACTCCCTGGTGGGGCATCGCCAACTTCTACGAAAGGGAAGTCTACGACTTCTTCGGCATCATCTTCATCGGGCATCCCGACATGCGCCGCCTCTTCCTGCGAAACGACTGGGTCGGCTATCCCTTGCGCAAGGACTACGATGCCAGCCCGGAAATTAATCCCGTGCGACTGGATGCCGAACCGATGGACGACATCGCGCCCTCCTACAGCGAAAAAGACGGGAAAATCGAGGAGGAAGACAACCTCCGTTTCCAGAAAGACGAATACGTGGTCAACATAGGCCCGCAGCACCCCGCCACCCACGGCGTACTCCACTTCCAGGTTTCGCTCGAAGGGGAGACCGTCAAGAAAGTGGATGTGCATTGCGGCTATATCCACCGAGGCATCGAAAAGATGTGCGAAAGCCTCACCTATCCCCAGACCATAGGCTACACCGACCGTCTGGACTACCTCTCCGCCCACCAGAACCGCCATGCCCTCTGCGCCTGCATCGAAGAAGCCATGGGGCTGGAGATTCCCCGCCGCGCCCAGTATATCCGCGCCTTGATGGACGAGCTGAGCCGCATCCAGTCGCACCTGCTGATGTACGCCTGTTACTGCATGGACTTAGGCGCGCTCACCCCTTTCTTCTATGCCTTCCGCGACCGGGAAAAGATCCTGAACATCTTCGAAGACAGCGGAGCCGGCCGTCTGATCCAGAACTATTACGTGATTGGCGGCGTTTCGCACGACCTGCATCCCGACTTTGTCAAGAAAACCGCTGAATTCATCAAATACCTGCCCACGGTCCTGCCCGAATACCATAAGGTGTTCACCGGCAACGTGATATTCCAGCAGCGTTCCAAAGGCATCGGCATCCTGACCCGCGAACAAGCCATCTCCAATGGCGTGACCGGACCGGCAGCCCGTGCCAGCGGATGGGCCTGCGACTTGCGCAAGCACCAGCCCTACTCCGTATATAACGAAGTGGAATTCAACGAAATCACACGAACCGGAGGCGACTGCTTCGACCGCTACATGGTCCGCATGGACGAAATCCACGAATCGATAGCCATCATCGACCAGCTGTTGACCAAGCTGCCCGAAGGCGAATACTGCGCCAAGACCAAGCCTGTCATCAAGCTGCCCGAAGGACGCTATTTCAAGAGCGTGGAAACGGCGCGGGGCGAATTCGGCGTCTTCATCGAAAGCCGGGGCGAGAAATACCCCTGGCGGCTCAAGTTCCATCCCCCATGCCTGCCCTTGGTATCGGTGGTGGACCTGCTGACCCAGGGAGGCAAAATCGCCGACCTTATCTCCATCGGCGCCTCGCTCGACTACGTGGTGCCCGATATCGACCGGTAAAACGAACCTATACCGACCGGTAAGCCGGATCGGCATCGCCCAGGAAACCGGCCGGAAGCCGACCAATATGGAATCCGTCCGCTACGGCCTCCGGGGCGCAACAGCCAGGCCGCCGGCCACAAAACACCGACCAACAAACCCTTTTGAACAGAACAAATTAAGCGCAATAGGATATGTTCGACTTTAGCGTAGTAACCTCTTGGATAGACCAAGGCTTGAGAAGCGTCATGAGCCCGGCCGCCGCCATCACCGTGGAATGCGTGCTGATCGGCATCGTGCTCTTAGCCTTGTACGCCATCATGGCACTCATCCTGATTCTGGCCGAACGGAAGGTCTGCGCGGCCTTCCAATGCCGTCTGGGACCCAACCGGGTCGGCCCCTGGGGCTGCATCCAGGTGGTGGCCGACATGATCAAGATGCTGACCAAGGAAATCATCACCATCAAGCACACCGACAAGTTCCTCTACAACTTAGCGCCTTTCATCGTCATCATCGCCTCCCTGCTGGCCTTCGCCTGCATCCCCTGGGGCAACGGCCTGCAAGCGCTCGACTTCAACGTGGGGATTTTCTTCATGATCGCCGCCTCCTCGATGGGCATCGTGGGAATCTTGCTTGCCGGATGGTCCAGCAACAACAAGTTCTCCCTGATTGGGGCCATGCGAAGCGGCGCCCAGATGATCAGCTACGAACTGTCCATCGGGCTGAGCCTGCTGACGATGGTCGTCCTCTCGGGCACGATGCAGATTTCGGAAATCGTGGAAGGCCAGAACGAGCTGTGGTTCATCTTCAAAGGCCACATCCCCGCCCTCATCGCCTTTGTCATCTACTTGATTGCCGGGACGGCCGAAACCAACCGAGGACCTTTCGACCTGCCGGAAGCCGAAAGCGAGCTGACCGCCGGCTACCACACCGAATACTCCGGGATGCACTTCGGCTTCTACTACGTGGCCGAATTCGTCAATATGTTCATCGTCGCTTCCATCGCCACCACCGTCTTCCTCGGCGGATGGATGCCTTTGCACATCCCCGGCCTGGACGGCTTCAACCGGATCATGGACTACATCCCCTCCGTCATCTGGTTCTTCGGCAAAAGCGCCTTGATGGTGTTCGTCATCATGTGGTTCAAATGGACTTTCCCCCGTTTGAGGATCGACCAGCTGCTGAACCTGGAATGGAAATACCTCCTTCCGCTCAACTTGCTGAACCTCTTAGTGATGGTAGCCATCGTAGTATTGGGGTGGCATTTCTAAGAAAGTTTGCCAAGCAAGGCCGAGGCTTCCAGCCCGTATTTCCTTTTCGATAGGGAGGCAAGGGCGAACCAAAAGGATGAAGCCACGGCAGCGACTGTAGAAACCGATTAGTTTTGACACGAAGGCTCGACGGAGCATTTCCAAGGCCCGCCAGCCGCAAAAAGCAGAAAACAACAAACAATGAATAGCATAGGGCGATATTTCTCCAATTTCTTCAAGGCATTGAAGTCCTTGCTGATCGGGATGAAAACGACGCTGAAGATCTTCTTCCGCAAGAAGACCACCGAATGTTACCCCGAAAACAGGAAAAAAGACCTGTACATCTCTCCCCTGTACAGAGGCCGTTTGGAAATGATCCACACCGCCGACAACTACCATCATTGCGTGGCTTGCGGCATCTGCCAGATGAACTGCCCCAACGGGTCCATCCACGTGGAAAGCGAGATGGTGACCGATGCCGAAGGCAAGAAGACCAAGGTGCTGAAAGCCTACACCTACGATTTGGGACGATGCATGTTCTGCGAGCTCTGCGTCCGCACCTGCCCGCACCACGCCATACAGTTCACCAACCAGTTCGAGAACGCGGTCTTCACGCGCAGCAAGCTGATACTGACCTTGAACCATCCCGGTTCGAGCCTGCAACCCAAAGCAGCGGCGCCTAAACCGGCAGCAGCTCCGAGCATTTCGGCAGCGGCAGCTTCGGCTGCTCCGGCTGCTCCGGCTGCTGCAAGCGCGCCTAAGGCAGCTGACACTACTCCAGCCGCGACACCTGCATCGGCTTCCGCAAGCCCGGCGACGGCAAAAGCCCCGGAAAGCGAAGCCACCCTGCCGTTGAACTCTGAATCGACCAACAAATAACCGAAAGGACAAAGCCATGCAAGACGCAATCCTGCTCAAATTCGTATTTTACTTCTTGGCCGCCGTAATCGCCGTTTTTTCGGTCATGGCCGTCACCACGCGGCGGATCCTGCGGGCCGCCACCTACCTGCTGTTCGTCCTTTTTGCCACGGCAGGCCTGTACTTCTTCCTGAATTACTCTTTCTTGGGCGCGGTCCAGCTGATGGTGTATGCCGGAGGGGTCATCATCCTCTACATCTTCTCCATCCTGCTGACCAGCACCGACAAGGAATCCAAAAGCCCCATGTTCAGCCTTCGCCGCTGGCTGGCGCTCATAGCAAGCATAGGCGGCATCTGCTTAGTCAGCTTCCTTTTGCTCACCAACGTATGGCCTACGGTCTATGAACCTTCCACGGCCGAAGTGCCGATGAAGCTGATCGGCAAGACCTTGATGGGTACGGAAAAAGGCCAGTTCCTGCTGCCTTTCGAAGTAATGAGCGTGCTGCTTCTGGCCTGCATGGTGGGCGGAATCCTGATTGCCCGCAAAAGAGGATAGCAGGCAGCCTGCGAGATCCGCCGAGCATAGAAACGCGACCTGAAAAAACACAACCGCCCAGAATGACGACCGGTGTGTCAGAACGGGTAAGCTGCGAAGCCGCCGAGGGTGAAGACGAGGGAGCGTACTTAAGTACGTGACCGAGGCTGAATCCCGATGGCAATGAAGCAGATTACCCGTTATCACACACCGCAGATAGAAACAACTACCATTAGTAATTATAACTATGGAACATATAATCCCCATGGAGTACTACCTAGTAGTCTCCTCCATCATGTTCTTCGCCGGCATCTACGGGTTCATCACCCGCAAAAACTTGATTGCCGTGCTTATCTCGGTAGAGTTAGTGTTGACCTCCACCGACATCAACTTCGCGGTATTCAACCGTTTCCTCTTCCCGCAGCATCTGGAAGGGATGTTCTTCACCCTCTTCTCCATCGGGGTGTCGGCAGCCGAAACGGCGGTGGCGATTGCCATCATCATCAACATCTACCGCAATATCAAGAGTACGGAAGTGCGTAACCTTAAAAATCTGAAAGACTAATGGAATACACACTTTGGATATTGATACTGCCTTTGCTGGGCTTTCTTTCCCTGGGTCTTTTGGGAACCCGCCTCAAAGGCAAGAGCGCCGGTTACATCGGAACGGCCCTGCTGGGACTCACCGCCCTGCTGTCGTATTTCACCGCCTGGCAATATTTCAGCATGGACCGCGTGGACGGCATCCGCCAGGCCTTAACGCCGGTCAACTGGACCTGGATGCGCTTCACCGAATTCCTGCATATCGACCTGGGCATCCTGCTCGACCCGATTTCGGTGATGATGCTAGTGGTCATCAGCACGGTCTCGCTGATGGTGCATATCTACAGCCTCGGCTACATGGACGGTGAGAAAGGCTTCCAACGGTACTATGCTTTCCTCGGCCTTTTCACATTTTCAATGTGCGGCTTGGTGGTGGCCACCAACATCTTCCAGATGTACATCTTCTGGGAGCTGGTCGGGGTGTCGTCCTACTTGCTGATCGGCTTCTACTACACCAAGCCCGAAGCCGTCTCGGCTTCGAAAAAGGCCTTCATCGTGACCCGTTTCGCCGACATGTTCTTCCTGATGGGCATCCTGCTGCTCTCTTACTTCACCAAGACATTCGACTTCGGCCTGTTGTGCGACCCGGCCAACCAAAGCATCTTCGCTTCGGCCGCCGGCAAGACCTTCTTGGGCGGTGCAGTCCTGAGCTGGGCCACGGCCTTGATTTTCATCGGCGCGGCCGGTAAGAGCGCCATGTTCCCCTTGCATATCTGGCTGCCCGATGCCATGGAAGGCCCCACCCCGGTATCAGCCTTGATCCATGCCGCGACAATGGTGGTAGCCGGTGTCTATCTGGTAGCCCGTCTGTTCCCGGTCTATTTCTTCTTCACCCCCGAAGTCCTGCACGGCATCGCCTATGTGGCCGCATTCACCGCCTTGTACGCGGCTATCGTAGCCTGCGTGCAGACCGATATCAAACGGGTGCTCGCCTTCTCCACGATTTCCCAGATCGGCTTCATGCTGGTGGCCTTAGGCGTTTCCAGCATGGGAACGGTGGAAGCCAACGGACTGGAAAGCCACGAAGGCCTCGGTTATATGGCTTCGATGTTCCACCTCTTCACCCACGCCATGTTCAAAGCCCTGCTCTTCCTCGGTGCCGGTGCCATCATCCATACCGTGCATAGCAACGAGATGAGCCGGATGGGAGGCTTGCGCAAGCAGATGCCTATCACGCATATCACCTTCCTGGTAGCCTGCTTGGCTATCGCCGGCATCCCCCCGTTCTCCGGATTCTTCAGCAAGGACGAAATCTTGACGGCTACTTTCATGTTCAAACCTTGGTTGGGCGTGGTCATGACCTTCATTGCCGCCCTGACCGCTTTCTACATGTTCCGGCTTTACTACAATATCTTCTGGGGCAAACCGGCCCAGCACGAGCATCCGCTGCACGAAGCGCCCAAGAACATGACCGGGCCGCTCGTATTCCTGGCCTTGGTCACCGTGGTGGCAGGATTCATCCCGTTCGGCAAGTTCGTCAGCAGCACCGGGGCTGCCTATATCATCCATTTGGATATGAAGGTGGCGATTACCAGCGTGGTCATCGCGCTGATTTCGATTCTGATTGCCTGGAAGCTCTACTGCAAAGGGACCAGTACCGTACCCGCCAAGATGGCCGGTTTCTTCGGGCCTCTTTACACGGCGGCCAAGCACCGCTTCTATATCGACGAAGTTTACCAGTTCATCACCCATAAGATCATCTTCCGCTGCGTTTCCCAACCGCTGGCTTGGTTCGACCGCCATATCATCGATGGTATCCTCAACGGCATCGGTTGGATTACCTGCCGGGGCAGCCTGGCTTTCCGCTGGATGCAGACCGGACAGCTGCAGAGCTATGCTTTGCTGATTATTTTGGGCGCGCTGATACTGCTTTGCATCAGCCTGTTCTGTTAAACGTTTTTTTAACACGATAAAAAAGACATAAAATGAACCTTTTATCGATTTTTGTGGCGATTCCCGTGCTGATGCTGGCCGGACTTTTCCTGAGCCGAACTCGTCAGCAAGCCAGAATCATCAGTGCCACAGGGGCTTCCTTGCTGATGGTGGCCGCTGTCGCCTTGGCTTTCCTGTTCATGGCCGAACGCCATGCCGGCAATACCGATGCCATGCTGTTCACAGCTTCGGCCCAATGGTTCCCGGCGTGGAACATCGGCTACAGCGTAGGCGTGGACGGGATATCGGTCCTGATGATCCTGCTTTCGGCTTTCATCGTCTTTACCGGCATCTTCACGTCCTGGAACATCGACCCTCTCCCCAAGGAATACTTCATGTGGTTCTGCCTGCTTTCGGTGGGGGTATTCGGGTTCTTCATCTCGCTGGACCTGTTCACGATGTTCATGTTCTACGAAGTGGCGTTGATTCCCATGTACCTCTTGATCGGGGTCTGGGGAAGCGGCAAGAAGGAGTACGCGGCCATGAAGCTGACCCTGATGCTGATGGGCGGTTCGGCCCTGCTGATGTTAGGCATCCTCGGCATCTATTTCGGCTCGGGCGCTACCAGCATGGACATCATGGATATAGCTCAATCCACGATTCCAACGGCCTTGCAGAAATACTTCTTCCCGCTCACCTTTATCGGTTTCGGGGTCTTGGGCGCCCTCTTCCCGTTCCACACATGGAGCCCTGACGGTCACGCTTCGGCGCCTACCGCAGTCTCGATGCTCCATGCCGGGGTTCTGATGAAGTTGGGGGGCTACGGCTGCTTCCGCGTGGCGATGTTCCTGATGCCCGAAGCGGCCAACGAGCTGGCTTGGATTTTCTTGATTCTGACGGGCATCAGCGTGGTTTACGGGGCATTTTCAGCTTGCGTGCAGAAAGACCTCAAGTATATCAATGCCTATTCTTCGGTAAGCCATTGCGGCTTGGTGCTCTTCGCCTTGCTGATGATGAACACCACGGCCATGACGGGGGCTATCATGCAGATGCTTTCGCACGGCTTGATGACGGCGCTCTTCTTTGCCTTGATCGGGATGATTTACGGGCGGACTCATACCCGCGACATCCGCGAGATGGGCGGCTTGATGAAAATCATGCCTTTCCTCGGCGTGGGCTACGTGATTGCCGGTCTGGCCTCGTTAGGTTTGCCGGGCTTGAGCGGTTTCGTGGCAGAAATGAACGTGTTCGTGGGTTCGTTCCAACATGCGGACACCTTCCATAGGGTGCTGACCTTGATTGCAGTCACTTCGATTGTCATCACGGCGGTCTATATCCTGCGCGTGGTCGGCAAAATCCTGTACGGTCCCGTCCAGAACCCGGCTCACCTCAAGCTAACGGATGCGGTCTGGTTCGAACGCCTTCCGGTCGTGGTGCTGATTCTGGCGATTGCGGCCATCGGGCTTTACCCGGGCTGGATTGCCGACTGGATTCATACCGCGCTGGAGCCTATTGTGAGCCGTTTGACGTTGGCGGCCTTGTAATCCGGCTTCCTGACAGCTTCCAAAGCTTCCGGGCCTGACATCGGTTCGGAAGCATAGTATAAATAACAGATTGATAATCTCAATTTTTTGAAATATGGATTTCTCCGGTTTCTTGTTGATGCGTGACGAGATTTCGTTGGTGGCATTGATACTGATACTGCTGCTTTACGATTTGTTTGCCCCGGCCAAGGCAAGGAAGGCGTTCCAGCCTGTAGCCTGCCTGCTCTTTGTGGTGCAAATCGCCATCACCTTGCTGCCTACTGCGGCCGACCATGCCTTCGGGGGCATGTACGTGAACACACCTGTGGCTTCGGTAGTCAAGACCTTGATGAGCGCGGGAACGCTCTTGGTGTTCCTCTTTTCCAAGAAATGGCTCGAAGAAAAGCACGAGATTGCCCAAGGCGAGTTTTATTTCCTGACCTTGAGCACCTTGTTGGGAATGTATTTCATGGTTTCCTCGGGTCACTTCCTGATGTTCTACTTAGGTATCGAGCTGGCTTCCATCCCCTTGGCTTGCTTGGTGGCTTTCAGCAAGAAGGATATCTTCTCGGCCGAAGCCGGTGCCAAGTTCATCCTCAACGCTTCCTTTGCCAGCGGGGTTTCGCTCTTCGGGATGTCGCTGCTCTACGGGGGAACCGGGACGCTCTATTTCAGCGATATGCCGATAGCCTTGACGGGCACGCCGCTGCAAATCGCAGGGATGATCCTGTTCGCTACCGGGCTGTTCTTCAAGATGTCCCTGATTCCTTACCATTCGTGGACGGCCGATGTCTACCAAGGGGCTCCGACCCAGGTTTCGGCTTACCTCTCGGTGGTATCCAAGACGGCGGCGGCAGTCACCTTGTTCACGATTTTCTTCAAGGTGTTCGGGGTGATGGCCGAAAGCTGGAAACCGGTGCTGTACATCATTATCATCCTCAGCATCACGATTGCCAACGTGTTCGCCATCCGGCAGAAGAATATCAAACGCTTCCTCGCCTACTCGTCCATCTCGCAGGCCGGTTACATTGTCTTGGGCGTGATGGCGGCCAGCCCGCAAGGCTTGACCGGCGTGGTCTATTACATGATGGTCTACATGTTCGCCAATATCGCGGCCTTCGGGGTCGCCGCCTTGGTGGAACGCCAGTGCGGGAACACGGAAATTTCTTCGTACAACGGCCTCTACAAGACGAACCCTTGGCTGAGCGTGCTGATGATGTTCGCCTTGTTCTCCTTGGCGGGCATTCCTCCGTTTGCCGGTTTCTTCAGCAAGTTCTTCATCTTTGCTTCGGCGGTGCAGCAGGGCTACTATATCTTGGTGCTGATTGCCTTGCTCAACACGATTATCTCGCTGTACTACTACCTGTTGATTGTCCGTGCCATGTTCATCACGCCCAACGACAACCCGCTGCCCAATTTCCGTTCGGACAACTACAGCCGCATCGCGATGGTTGTCTGCTTCTTCGGTATCGTACTTTCGGGTATCGTCAGCTTCTTCTACAACAAGTTCGATGAAATGGCCAAGGAAAGCATGGAAATCTGCGAGCTTGCGATGCCGAAGGCCACGGACGGCACGGCTAACGGGATTGCCACGGCAGCTTTCGATGGCCAGACTGCCGAGGCGGCTTCCGGCGATGCATCAGCCGCCACAGCGACCACGGCGATGAACGCCACCGCCCCCTGGCCTTCCACCCAGGAATAGCGCTGTGCTGACTGGAAACATAATAGGCAATCCTGCCCTAACAAAAAGAGGAACTCCCTGCCGAGGGTTCCTCTTTTCGTTATACCCGAATAATCGAATGAAGGCTTGATTACAGTCAAAAGATTTACAGAAGCCGAGAGCCATGCAAATGAGCCCGCTCTTTTTGCTTGGCGGCAGGTCCAACTCCCATTCGCAACATCCCACCCCCGCTTAAACACAATCCGCAGTCCTATTTTGCGGTTGCAACCGTAAAATTTTAACCGTTTTTTATGGTTAAAACCACAAAAACAGCTACCAGCTGCTGATTGACCATGGAATAAAGACACATGCCTTCGCAAGCATTTCGGCCAAACACCTCAACAAAAATCGGCCAAACACCTCAACAAAAAAAATAAATCGTACATTTGCAAAAAGTTGTAAAAGGCATGGAGAATACACAGTATCGCCCAAGAATAGTCGACAGTTTGGTGGAACGAAAACTAAAATCAGCCGGAGCCATCGTCATTGAAGGAGCAAAATGGTGTGGCAAAACCTCTACAGCCGCCCAACATTCCCAAAGCGAAGTCTATCTATCAGACTCCTCTCAACAAGATTATCTTCAACTCGCAGAAATAAACGCCTCTCTACTCTTGAATGGCGACACACCTCGCCTTATCGATGAATGGCAACTTGCTCCACAACTATGGGATGCCGTCCGCCATGCTGTGGACTATCGCCAAAAAACCGGCCAGTTCATCCTTACTGGATCTGCCGTTCCTGCCAACCAGGAAAAAATACACCATACGGGTACAGGACGTATGTCCTGGCTAACCATGCGCCCCATGAGCTTATGGGAATCCGGTGATTCATCCGGGAAAATTTCCCTGAAATCCCTGTTTGACGGCACAACACAAATAGGAGAAAACAATGAAGCCGGCAATAGCCTAGAAAAAATGGCATACCTGACATGCCGAGGCGGCTGGCCCATGGTAACCCATCTCGACACTGATGCTGCATTGGACATTGCTTTCAACTATGTAGACGGATTAGTGCATTCGGACATACAACGAGTCGATGGCATAAGCCGGGATGAAGCCAGAGTAAAACGGCTATTACGGATTTACGCCCGTTCCCAAGCATCACAGACATCTTCTGCAAAACTGCTGCAGGATATTCAAGAAAACGACCATTCCTGTAGCGAAAACACGTTGTTTTCCTACCTCTCCGCCTTGCGAAAAATCTTTGTCATCGAAGACTTGGCCGCCTGGAATCCCAACCTGCGTTCCCGTACTGCCATACGCACCGCAGACACTCGCTATTTCGTCGATCCATCCATCGCGACTGCAGCCCTCGGACTTGGTGTCAAAGACTTGATGAACGACCTGAATACATTCGGTCTTCTCTTCGAAACTCTTTGCATCCGCGACCTTCGCGTATATGCACAATCTATTGATGGGGATGTTTATCACTACCGGGATAAAAACGGCTTGGAATGCGATGCAGTAGTACATTTACGCAATGGCCATTATGGCCTAATAGAAATCAAACTAGGAGGGAACAGACTCATTGAAGAAGGAGCATCCTCCTTACTGAAACTGGCTGACAAGATAGACATCACAAAAATGCCAGCCCCATCCTTCCTGATGATCCTGACCGCTTCGGGAAATTTCGCTTACACCCGAAAAGATGGCGTCTTAGTCGTCCCTATCGATATGTTGCGAAACTAAACAGCACCGCCACCCTAAACATCAATAAAGCAGGAAAGATAAAGTCCTCCGGCAACATTTGATTGTAATTCAAGAAAATTTCGTACCTTTGCAGCCATTTTGCGCCCGCAGCATGAATCCGGTACGGGCGTAGGAAACAAAACGTTAAACAGGGCAGACGGGCCGTTTCCGGATTCCGTGCCACGCTTGCCGCAGGAATTTATCCCAATCATGGCAGAAGAATTAGCCAAAACCGGTATCGAGGACTTCAACTGGGACGAACTCGAACACCACAAAATCAAAAAAGAAAAAGAAAACGCCAAACAAGAAGGTCCCAAGGACCCGATGGACGAACAGTACGGCAACACCCTCAAGCAGATTGCCGACCAGGAAGTCATCGAAGGGACCGTTGTTTCGAAGAACAACCGCGAAGTGGTGGTCAACATCGGTTACAAATCCGACGGTATCATCCCCGTTTCCGAATTCCGCTACAACCCCGACCTCAAGCCGGGCGACAAGGTGGAAGTCTATGTTGAAAGCCAGGAAGACGCTACCGGCCAATTGGTTCTCTCGCATAAGAAAGCCCGTATCCTCAAATCCTGGGAACGCGTCAACGAAGCTTATGACAACCAGGAAATCATCACCGGTTATGTCAAGAGCCGTACCAAAGGCGGCTTGATCGTCGATGTGTTCGGCCTGGAAGCTTTCTTGCCCGGTTCTCAGATCGATGTGAAGCCCATCCGCGACTACGATGTGTTCGTCAACAAGACGATGGAATTCAAGGTTGTCAAGATCAACCACGAATACAAAAACGTGGTGGTTTCGCACAAGGCTCTTATCGAAGACGAAATCGAACAGCAGAAGGCCGAAATCATGTCCAAGCTGGAAAAAGGCCAGGTACTGGAAGGTACCGTCAAGAACATCACCTCTTACGGCGTGTTCGTGGACCTTGGCGGCGTAGACGGATTGATCCATATCACCGACTTGAGCTGGGGCCGCGTAAACCACCCCGAAGAAGTGGTGAAGCTGGATCAGAAGATCAACGTGGTTATCCTGGACTTCGACGAAAACAAGAAACGTATCGCCTTGGGTCTGAAGCAGCTCACCCCGCATCCTTGGGATTCGCTCGACCCGAACCTGAAGGTAGGCGACAAGGTGAAGGGCAAGGTTGTCGTTCTGGCCGACTACGGCGCTTTCGTGGAAATCATCCCCGGCGTGGAAGGTCTTATCCACGTTTCGGAAATGTCCTGGTCGCAGCATTTGCGTTCGGCCCAGGATTTCCTCAAAGTGGGCGACGAAGTGGAAGCCGTCATCCTTACCCTGGACCGCGAAGAACGCAAGATGTCCTTGGGCATCAAGCAGCTCACCCCGGATCCTTGGCAGCATATCACTGAAAAATACCCGGTAGGTTCGCGCCACACGGCCACCGTCCGCAACTTCACCAACTTCGGTATCTTCGTTGAACTGGAAGAAGGCATCGATGGCCTGATCCATATCTCCGACCTGAGCTGGTCGAAGAAGATCAAGCACCCGGCCGAATTCACCAAGATTGGCGAAAAGATCGATGTTGTAGTTCTGGACATCGACATCGAAAACCGCCGTCTGAGCTTGGGTCACAAGCAATTGGAAGAAAACCCCTGGGATGTTTACGAAACCTTGTTCTCGGTAGGCAGCCTGCAAAAGGGTACGGTGGCTTCGGTCAACGACAAAGGCGCTATCGTGGTATTGCCTTACGGCGTGGAAGGTTTCTGCCCGGCTCGTCACTTGGTGAAAGCCGACGGCACACCGCTCAAGCAGGACGAACAGGCCGACTTCAAGG
>JADIMZ010000094.1 GCA_017694335.1 Candidatus Pullibacteroides excrementavium | reverse complement strand
GGTCTATGTCGGGTTCGTTGCCGCTCTCGGGAGCCGCCACGCAGGCTCCCGCCGACAGGCGGCAGAAGAAGGAACTGGCCGCCGCCATGAACTCGAACCCCGTTTCCCCGGCCTCGCCGTAATCCACTAGCGGGATAAGCTTGGTGAACACCCGCGCCAGCGATTCGGAGGTCTGGCCGTGGATCTCCAAGGTCAGCGGCAGGTCGTCCTCGTGCTGGAGGTCCTTGGGGAAGCCCTTGCCGCGCAAGGAGTCCATGTAGTTCAGCATGGCCATGGACTGGGCGGCGGCCAGCTCGGCAAGGCAAAGCTCGTAGTCGGTCAGCAAAGCCTTGTCGTTTTCGAGGATGCACTGCCGCAGCAGTCGGCGGCTGTAGTAGTGGAAACTTTTGACGGTCAATTTGTCTTTCTGGGTAAATCTTCATACCTTTGTTTCAGCATTTGTCGATAGGGACATTCGGTCAGGCCGTACAACCCGGGGTGAAAGAACATCGGGTGCGCCCTGTTGAAGACGGCGAGGATTCGTTCCCGGCCGTCTTTGTTTTTTTTGTGCCGTCTTTGTTTTTTGCCTTGATTCGTTCCGGGAGAGTGTATCCGTCCTCGTTTTGTGTTAAAAGGGTTTTTGTGGTATGTGAAAAAAAGCTACTTTTGCAACAGCATTGCTTAGCGGGGAATTCGTTTCGGACGTACTGCTTGGGGTAAACATCAGGCTCCCCTCGCTATAAGCGGTTTGGGCGTACGCCAGGCCGCTTTTGCTTTTTCGCACCTTGGCGTTTTTGTCGTCTCCGGTCAGTCATTCCGTGTGTGATTGTTATTGTTAATGCTTGCAGGCTTCTGCGACAATTTTGCATCGTGGCCAGTCTCTCCGTGTGCGTTTGCCGTCCCATGTTTGTTAAGGCTCGCTGGTTTCGCGGAAATTCGGTATGGTCGACAAAATTCTGTCATCGCCAGATAGCCACCAGTGCTCGATAGGCGTGGTCAAATCCGATTCCAAACCGATTCGCCATATCCCTTTTCACTTATTTATGAAAAAAGTGTACATTTGCCGCGTGTTATAAAAATGGATTTCAAGGCGGGACTGTAGGGCCGGAATTCGAGGTCGCGAGTGGAGAGGAAGAGGAAAGGCTCCGGAAGAAATCGCGCAGAAGCGGCAACGACGCAGGGACGTAAGAGGCGGCGGTGCGACTCAACCGGCAATAACGCGGTTCAAGCGGCAACGGCTCGGCTCGACAGGCAGCAATGCGGATCGGGCAGCAATGCCGCAGCTTAAAAGGCGGCGATGCGGTCAGACCGAGCAAGAGCGGCCCAACCAGCAGGAGTGCGACTCAAGAGCAAAAGAGCGGCTCGGCAGAGAATAGAAATCGGCAGAAAAAGGAAGAAGAGGGGAGTCCGTCCAGTCCCGGTCGGAATCCGGAACAGAAAGGAGACAAAATGAAAAAGATTGTTTGCGGAATGATGTTGGTGGCCGCTTTGCTGTGCGCCAACGTTGTGTATGCAGCCGAAACGGCCAAACAGCCTGTCCAGACCGAAAAGGTGGAAGGACCCGGCATCAAGTTCGAAAAGACCGTCCACGATTACGGCACCATTGAACAGGGCGCCAACGGAGACTGCGAATTTGTGTTCACCAACAACGGCACCGAGCCGTTGATTCTTTCCAACGTGCGTTCTTCCTGCGGTTGCACCATTCCTTCCTGGCCTCGCGAACCGATAATGCCCGGCAAGTCGAGCGCCATCAAGGTTCATTACGATACCAACCGTATCGGCGGCATCGCCAAATCGATTACCGTATCGACTAACGGTACGCCCGAAAGAATCGTTTTGAGCATCCGCGGAACCGTAACCCCGAAAAAATAAGAATCAGAACAGGCGACTGTGCCATCAATCCGGTACAGTCGCTTCTGTTTTAAGACGGCGGTTTTTGCCGGGATGATGTGAGCGGCGCAGACATCGAAAACATCGCAAGCGGCGCAAACGTCGCAATCGGTGCAAATGACGTGAGCGGCGCAGACATCGAAAACATCGCGAGCAGCGTAAACGTCGCAATCGGTGCAAATGTCGCAAGCGGCGCAGGTGTCGAACGAGGCGCAAACGTAAAAGGTAGCGCAAACCTCGCAAGCGGCCTGACCCTCCAATGCGGTACAGCAAAGCGGCAAAATCCAGCCCCTTCAAAACCCGCTCCCCGTCAAAACCCGCCCCTGGAATCAAAAGAAAATTCATAAAAATATGCCATCAATATCGAAAAAAGGGTTTGAAATGCCCGCTTCGCCCATTCGGAAACTCGTTCCTTTCTCCGATGCGGCTAAAAAAAGAGGTATCAAGGTCTATCACCTCAATATCGGCCAGCCCGATATCGCCTCGCCCCAATGCGCTTTGGATGCTGTGAAGAACAACGACCTTCCGTTGATTGCCTACAGCCATTCCGCCGGTATCCTCTCCTTCCGTCAGAAGCTGAGTCAGTACTACAAGACCTACGGCATCGATGTCAACGAAAACGAAATCATCGTGACCAACGGCGGTTCCGAAGCGATTCTTTTCGCCTTCATGACCTGTCTGAACCCCGGCGACGAAGTAATTGTGACCGAACCGTTCTACGCCAACTATTCCGGCTTTGCCAAGCTGGCCGGCGTGACCACGGTGCCCATCGTCTCCAAGATCGAGAACGGCTTCGCCCTTCCGCCGATTGAAGAGTTCGACAAAAAAATCACGCCCAAGACCAAGGCAATCCTGATTTGCAATCCTAACAACCCCACCGGCTACCTCTATTCCGAAGAAGAACTCAACGTGCTGGCTCAGATTGTCAAGAAGCACGACCTCTTCCTGATGGCCGATGAAGTGTACCGCGAATTCTGCTACGATAACTGCCAGTATCATTCGGTAATGCACCTCAAAGGCTTGGAAGACAACGTGATCCTGTTGGATTCCATCTCCAAGCGTTACTCCGCTTGCGGTTGCCGTATCGGGATGTTCGTGACCAAGAACAAGGAAGTGTACTCCGCTGCGATGAAAGCCGCCCAGGCCCGTCTGAGCCCTCCCACCTACGGGCAGATTTTCGGCGAAGCCGCTATAGACGCTCCGGCCGAATACTTCGATGCCGTTCTGGCCGAATACACCAAGCGCCGCAATATCGTGGTGGAATCGATTAACAAGATGGAAGGCTGCCTCTGCCCCAATCCCAAGGGCGCGTTCTACGCTGTGGCCCGCTTGCCGATCGACAACGCCGACAAGTTCTGCCAATGGTTGCTCGAAGACTTCAGCATCGATGGCAAGACCGTCATGCTGGCTCCGGCCACCGGCTTCTATTCCACGGCCGGTTCGGGCATGAACGAAGTCCGCATCAGCTACGTGCTCAAGGAAGAAGACCTGCACGAAGCCATGCATTGCCTGGAAGAAGCCCTGAAGGTTTATCCCGGGTCCACCCGCAAGTAAAACGTCCTTGCCGTGCGCTCTTCCCGATAGGTTCGCTTTTATAATAATATAAAGGATGAACCGAAAAGGGAGGAGCGCGCCGCAGGCATTGCATCGGAGCATTTGCCTCTGGCCTTGAGACCGGACCTTCGTTGAGACAGGGAAAATCCAGCGCGGGGGCGGAGAATTGCCAGAATATGGGAATCCGGTGCCAGGAACTTATAATGAATAACACTTTTAAAAGACAATAGTAGAAATGGCTACAAAAGCAACAAAAAGTGCCGCTGCTCCCAAAGCTAAAAGCAGCGCCAAGGGGAAAACCCGTGTAGAAAAAGATTTGCTGGGACCGCTCGAAATCCCTGTTGACGCTCTCTATGGCGTTCAGACAGCTCGCGGCTTGCAGAATTTCAAGATCAGCAATATCCCGATGAACAAGTATCCTAACTTCATCAAGGGTTTTGCTTATACCAAGTGGGGTGCAGCTATTGCTAACCACAAATTGGGCCTGGTGAATGACGAACAGAAGGCCGCGATTGTTCAAGCTTGCAAGGAAATCATCGACGGCCAGCATCATGAATTCTTCACCAGCGACATGATTCAGGGCGGTGCCGGTACCACGATGAACATGAACGCGAACGAAGTAATCGCCAACCGCGCCCTGCAGATCATGGGCCACAAGCCGGGCGAATACAAGTATTGCGATTCGCACGACCATGTCAACTGCTCGCAGTCTACTAACGATGCCTATCCTACCGCCATGCACTTTGGCTTGTATTTCAGCCACAAGGATATGATCGAGGCTTTGGAATTGTTGGTGAAGGCTTTGGATAAGAAAGGCACGGAATTCGCCAAGATTCTGAAGATGGGTCGTACCCAGCTGCAGGACGCTGTTCCTATGACGCTGGGTCAGACATTCAAGGGCTTTGCTGCCGGCTTGAAGCGCGAAGTGAAGGCTTTGAACGCTGCCGCTGAAGAATTCCTGACGGTGAACATGGGTGCTACCGCTATCGGGACGGGTATCTGCTCCGAACCGGGTTACAGCGATTTGTGCGTGAAGGCTTTGTCCGACATCATGAAGCTGAAGATCAAATTGGACGACAATTTGGTATTCGTTACCTCCGATAACGGTGCGGTGGTTAACTATTCCGCTGGCTTGAAACGTTTGGCTATCCGTCTTGGCAAGATTTGCAACGACTTGCGTCTGATGGGTTCCGGTCCTCGCTGCGGTCTGCAGGAAATCCACCTGCCTGCCATGCAGCCGGGTTCGTCCATCATGCCAGGCAAGGTAAACCCTGTTATCCCTGAAGTGGTTAACCAGGTTTGCTTCCGTGTTATCGGTAACGATTTCGTGGTGGCTATGGCAGCCGATGCCGCTCAGTTGGAATTGAACGTGATGGAACCGGTTATGTGCTACTCGGTATTCGAATCCATCGACTTGCTGAAGAACGCTTTCAACACTTTGCGTACCCTCTGCATCGACGGTATCAAGGCCAACAAGAAGCGTTGCGCACAGCTGGTTCACAACAGCATCGGTGTGGTAACGGCTTTGAACCCCTATATCGGTTACGACAACTCGACCGAACTGGCCAAGGAAGCTCTTGAAAACGACAAGAGTGTCATCGATTTGATTCTGGAAAAGAAGATTCTGACCAAGGAACAGCTCGATACCATCATGGCTCCTGAGAATTTGGTTAAGCCGGTTAAATTGGATATCAAGCCTGCCAAGAAATAAATCTTGTTTGCAAGCTTTCGGTGCCCGGATGGCGTTTGCCTTCCGGGCATCTTTTTTTACACAGGTGTTTGTTTATTACCGGAAAAGTTGTACTTTTGCACCCCCAAACAGAAAAAATAGATAGAAACCATGGGAAAGAAGAATAAAGAGGCTCGCGTTCAGGTTATTCTGGAATGCACGGAGCATAAGGCTAGCGGTATGCCGGGCACTTCCCGTTATATTACAACGAAGAACAAGAAAAACACGCCCGACCGTTTGGAGTTGAAGAAATACAACCCCATCTTGAAGAAAATGACGATTCACAAAGAAATTAAATAGTTATACGCCATGGCAAAGAAAGTAGTTGCAACCCTGAAAACCGGTACCGGCAAGGAATTTGCCAAGGTTGTCAAGGTGGTTAAGTCCCCGAAGACGGGTGCTTACAGCTTCAAGGAAGAAATCATCGCTAACGACAAGGTAAAGGACTATTTCGCCAACAAGGCCTAATTTTGAAGGCGGAGAAGCAGTCTTTTCTGCGATAAACGAGGATATTTTCATAGGAAACTATGGGAATATCCTTTTTTTGTACCTTTGTTCTTCAATGAGAACGGTTTTGCATTGTAATTATGGGACTATTTTCCTTTCTATCACGCAACAAATCGGCGCAGAAAGCCGAGGAAGAAAAAGTCGAGCTTCAAAAAAGCTTGGATAAGACCAAAGAGAGTGTTTTCAAGAAGCTTAGCCGGGCCATTGCCGGGAAATCGACAGTGGACGATGAGGTCTTGGACAATCTTGAGGAAGTCTTGGTGACATCCGATGTCGGCGTGGAGACCACCTTGCAGATTATAGAACGTCTGCAGGAAAGGGTCAAGAGAGACAAATATTTGGGCACGAGCGAGCTCAACAAGGTGCTCCGCGAGGAGATAACCGGCTTGCTGGTCGGGAATACCCCGGCGGCCGACCCGTGGTTGCAGGAAGGCAAGAAGCCTTATGTGATCATGGTGGTCGGGGTCAATGGCGTGGGTAAGACCACGACCATTGGCAAGCTTGCCTATCTGTTCAAACAGAACGGGGCAAAGGTGGTCCTTGGGGCAGCGGATACTTTCCGGGCGGCCGCCGTGGAGCAATTGCAGGAATGGGGACGTCGTGTCGATGTGCCGGTGGTGGCGCAGAACATGGGCTCGGATCCCGCTTCGGTGGCTTTCGATACCTTGAAGTCGGCGGTGGCCAAGGATGCCGATTTGGTCATCATCGATACGGCTGGACGTCTGCATAACAAAGTCGGGCTGATGAACGAGCTGACCAAGATCAAGAACGTGATGAAGAAGGTGGTGCCGGATGCGCCGCATGAGGTCTTGCTGGTTCTGGATGCCTCTACCGGGCAGAATGCGATAGAGCAGGCCAAGCAGTTTACGGCGGCTACCGAGGTCAATGCCTTGGCGCTGACCAAGCTGGACGGTACGGCCAAGGGCGGTGTGGCAATCGGCATTTCGGCCCAGTTCAAGATTCCTATCAAGTATATCGGTGTGGGGGAAAAGCTGACCGATTTGCAGCTTTTTGACAAGCAGGAGTTTGTGAATTCCTTGTTCGAGTAAGATATACGATGTTCGAATGACGAGCTGCGATGCCCGGTCTCGGACGGGGAAATTCGGGACTGTGCGAGTTTTCGGGATTGTGCCTGTACTGTTGTTTCGCCTGTGAACTTCGCGAAACCGTCCTGCGGAATTGATGCAAGGCGGGGCTGTGGCGCGGGGTGTCGGTTCGCAAAAAAAATAATATGCCTTCTTTAAAGATAATCAGTTTAGGTTGTTCCAAGAATACGGTCGATTCGGAGGTGGTTGCCGGCAACGTCAAGGCGGCCGGTTGGACGATTCTCCGGGAGGAGAGCCCGCGTGCGGCCGATGTGACTTTGATTAATACCTGCGGTTTCATTTTGGATGCCAAGCAGGAATCGATAGATACGGTATTGGCCGAAGTGGCGCGCAAGAACCGTCGCAAACGTGGCAAGGTCTATGTAATGGGCTGTTTGGTGCAGCGTTATGGCAAAGAATTGGAGAAGGAAATTCCCGGCGTGGATGTGTGGCGGGGCGTGAACGACTTGAACGCGGTGGTCGATGCCATTTTGCAGGCGCCGGTGGAAGCCGATGCGACGGTCCGCAAGCTCAGCACGCCCAAGCATTACGCCTATTTGAAAGTGTCCGAAGGCTGCAACCGCCAATGCGCGTTCTGTGCGATTCCGCTGATCAGGGGCAAGCAGAAGTCGCGGCTCAAGGAGGAGATTCTGAAAGAGGCGCGCAAGCTGGCCGTCCAAGGGGTCAAGGAAGTGATTTTGGTGGCGCAGGATCTCTGCAATTACGGTACGGATTTGTATGGCCGGAAGGAGATTGCCTCTTTGGTCAAGGAACTTTGCCGGATAGAGGAATTTCATTGGGTTCGATTGCAATATCTTTATCCTCATGCTTTTCCATCCGATTTATTGCAAGTGATGGCCACCGAGCCGAAGGTCTGCAAATACGTGGATATCCCGCTGCAGCATATTGATACGGCAGTTTTGCAGTCCATGCTGCGTTCTACCACAAGAGAGCAGACAGAGAGCCTTTTGGCCGAGTTCCGCAGACTTTTGCCGGGGGCGGCTTTCCGTACCACGCTGATA
This sequence comes from Candidatus Pullibacteroides excrementavium, assembly GCA_017694335.1. Lineage (GTDB taxonomy): Bacteria > Bacteroidota > Bacteroidia > Bacteroidales > P3 > Pullibacteroides > Pullibacteroides excrementavium. The sequence goes on along the minus strand of JADIMZ010000094.1, from coordinate 5,135 downwards.
ACCGGTTTCCCCACGGAAGGCGAGGCGGAATTCGAGGAATTGAAGCGTTTTGTGCGCGATTTTCGTTTTGATCGCTTGGGGGTGTTCCCCTATTCGTTGGAGGAAGGCACGCCGGCTTATGGCTTGGGCGACCCTGTCCCGGCGGAAAAAAAAGAGTCGAGAGCGCAGGAAATCATGGATTTGCAGGAGGATATTTCTTTCCGGTTGAATCAGGAAAAGGTCGGCAAGGTATATGAGGTTCTGATAGATCGGGAGGAAGGGGAGTTTTACGTGGGCCGGACGGAGTACGATTCGCCGGAGGTGGACAACGAGGTGCTTGTCCGGGTCGATTCGGCCGATTTGCAGCCGGGCGGTTTTTACCAGGTGAAAATTACGGCAGCGGAAGCCTTTGATTTGTACGGGGAAGTGTTGGAATAACCGGCAGGAGGAATGGATAGCCTCTGGAAGTGCTATGCAGGGAAACCGTTTTGTTGGATGGAACGGGCTTCGTTCTTCAACGAGTTTCGTTCTGCCTTAAAAACAATGAAATAAAAGTATGAAGAATATATGCGCAATAACAATGGTCCGCAACGACGATTTCTTTTTGCGCAAATGGATATCTTATTACGGCAAGGAACTGGGCGAAGAGAATCTGTACGTTTACTTGGATGGAAAAGACCAGGTGGTTCCGGATTTCTGCGGCAAGGCGAATGTGCAGGTCTGCGAGCGGAGGGCAGGGACGGTGGCTCGGGCGGACCGGCTGCGGATTGATTTTTTGTCGGGCGAGGCGGCCAGATTGCTGGAGCGTTACGATTGGGTGATAGGAACGGATGTGGATGAGTTTATCGTGGTCGATCCGAGAACGGGCAAGAGCCTGTCCGAGTTCCTTTCGGAATGCCGTTGCCGTCCGAATATCTCGGCTTTGGGGCTTGATGTGGGGCAGCATTTAGGCAAGGAATCCGCGATTGACCCGGAAAAGCCATTCTTGCAGCAACGTCGTTACGCTTATCTTTCTTCCCGTTATACGAAGAGTTCGATTATTTCCCGTCCGGTGGCCTGGGGCTCGGGTTTTCACCGGGTAAGGCATCGTAATTTCCGTATAGTTCCTGATTTGTATTTGTTTCATTTTGGCTGTGTGGATTATGAACGTCTGAAGGCTCGGTCGGAGGATGCGGACCGTCTGGCCGAAGGCTGGACACGGCATTTCGCCAAACGGGCTAGGACCATTGCGATAGTAAGCCGGAAGAAGGCTTGTGCGTGGGAAAAGGCCGTGCCTCGGATGCGCCGGATGCAGCAGTGCTGCCGTCAGCTTTTTGCGCTGAACAAGCCGGCCACTTACGGTCTGAAAGTAGTGGTGGAGATCCCGGAACGTTTTCAAAATATCGTGTAGAATGGAACAGGCTATAGATGCAGTGATTGCCTGGGTGGATGGAAACGACCCCGCTCACCGTGCCAAGCGGCAGCGTTACAGCGCTCAGCCGGAAGTCTCTTTGGAAGACATTGGCGGGGAGACCCGTTTTGTTTCGACAGGGGAGATTTATTTCTGTGTGGCTTCCATAGCCCGGTTTGCGCCTTTTGTCCGTAAGATTTTCATTGTCACCGACCAGCAGGACCCTCGTGCCGGTGAGTTCTTGCAACGGAATTTTCCGGGAACTTCCATCGGGGTGGAGGTGGTTGACCACAAAGTGCTTTTCCGGGATTATGAACGGTATCTGCCAACGTTCAACAGTCTGTCGATAGAGACGGTCCTTTGGCGGATTCCGGGTTTGAGCGAGCGCTTTGTATACTTCAATGATGATTTCTTTCTGATGGATGCTTTGCGTCCGGAAGATTGGTTTGCGTCCGATGGCTCGCTTGTCTGCCATGGCGACTGGTTCAATACGGTTTTTGCTCGTTTTCTGAGAGCGGTGAAGCCGGCGCGGAACGGGCATAAGCCTTTCGGATTCAAGGATGCTTTGCTGAATGCGGCCGATTTGTTGCACCAACGGCGTTTTTTCAATATCGGCCATGCTCCGAGGCCGCAGTTGAAGAGCTTGCTTCAGACCTATTTCACGCAGAATCCGGATGTGATGGAACGTAATATGGCCTGCCGGTTCAGGGATGCCGATCAATTCAATACGCAGGAGTTGTGTGCTTTGCTGGCCTATCGGCAAGGCTGTTGCCAAAGGCGTTCGTTGAAGGGGCGCACGCTTTTCCTGAAACCTTCGGCTGCTAAGGCGGATTACTTGCGCCGGCATATACAGAAGGTTTCGGGTAATTCGATGATCCGTTTCGGCTGCATCAATTCTTTGGAAAAGGCCGATGCTGAAGACCGTCAGGCATTTGAGACATGGATTTGCCATCTTTTGGGCATTTGCCCGGATTTTTCCAAATGGCTGGCTTCGCTTTCTTGTGCTTGTTCCCGTCATGAATCAAATGAGTAAGGCTTATGATTGATGTTCAGGATCCCCGACGATGTTGTGCTTGCCTGGCTTGCGTCCAGGTTTGCCCTGTATCTTGTATTGCGGTGAAGCGGGATGAAGAGGGATTCCCATATCCCGAGGCGGATGCTGGCGGCTGCATAGGTTGCGGTTTGTGCGAGAAGGTCTGTCCGTATCTGTCATCGGTTTCGAGCGGGGAATGGGACCGGTCTCGCCGACCCTTGCAACTTTGGGCGGTTTGGAACAAGGACGAGGAATTGCGGAAGGAAAGTTCTTCGGGCGGTGTGTTCTCGGCTTTGGCGGAGAAGGTTCTGGCAAAGGGCGGACAAGTGTTCGGAGCGGCTTTCAATGAAGACTGGCAGGTATGTCATCGGGCAGTGGACAATGCCAGGGATTTGGCGGCTTTGCGGTCTTCCAAATATGTGCAAAGCGATACAGGCCATACTTTTTCTGAGGCGAAAGCCTTGCTGGAGGAAGGGCGGCCTGTGCTTTATTCGGGGACACCATGCCAGATAGCCGGTTTGCGTTCGTTCCTGCATCAGGATTATCCGCATCTGTATTTGGTGGATTTTGTCTGTCATGGAGTGCCGAGCCCGGGCGTATGGGATTCTTATAGGGAGGAGGTCCGCGGCTCTTTTGGCAGGGTCGGAGGTGCTATGGTGGAGGTTCATTCCGTCTCTTTCAGAGACAAGGGAAAAGGCTGGAGGAATTACTCGTTGAGAATCGGGACCTCGGCCGGGACTTTGGCCGAGACGCGGAAAGAGAATGCCTGGTTGCAGGGCTTCCTGAACGACTTGTTTTTGCGACCCTCTTGCACGGTTTGCCCGTTCAAGGCTTTTGCTAGCCGGAGCGACCTTACGTTGTCCGATTTCTGGACGCTTGGGAAATATTTGAAGGGCCGGGATGATGACAAGGGGGCCAGCCTGTTGTATGTGAATACGGAAAAAGGCCGGAAGATTCTTGAAGAAAGCGCGGATTTGTTGGATAGGACAGAGGTGGAGAAGTATAAATACCCGCTTGTCTTATTTTCTCCTGCATCGTATAATCCCGCCCAAAAGATTTTTTACAGCCATTGGCATTCAGGTGTTTCGGTGTCGGATTCGGTCAAGGCGGCATTGCCTCGGAATCCTTATCGGAAAAAATGGAGGCGTTTCAAGCAGCGCTTGCGTCAAGCTTTCATGCGACGGGAGAAATACCGGAAAGGATAATATTCTTATGCGTTTGGCAGCATGGTGGCAGGTCCGGCTTGGCCTAACATGGCAGTATTAAGGAGAATGATATGAAGATAGCAATTCTTACCCAGCCTTTGCGCTATAATTACGGAGGGATTTTGCAGAATTATGCCTTGCAGCAAGTTCTGCGGCAGCAAGGGCATGAAGTGGAGACTATCGATGTGCATCGGGATCGCTCCGCTGCGTACCGTTACGGTTTTTACGTGCTCAAAGCATTGTTGTTGGGTAATATACATACGGTCAGCCCTCCGGTTTCCCGCAAGCGTTTTCTTCGAGAAACCATTTATCTGCAACGTTTTATACGTGAAAATATTGCTTTGACGCCCTATATTCCCAATTATGGCAAGCTGGATTGTCTGCCTGATGTTTACGATGCCTATGTGGTGGGGAGCGATCAGGTGTGGCTCAAGAAGTTCGGCACGTCCATGTTTTTTGGTTTCCTTCCTGCGGAATCCAAAGCGAAACGTTTTGCCTATGCGGCTTCGTTCGGGGCGGCTAAATGGAGGTACGATGAGGCATTGACACGCCAATGCAGGGAGCTTGCGGCTAAGTTCGAGGCTGTTTCGGTCCGAGAGGATTGGGGCGTGGAACTGTGTGAGGAATATCTAGGGGTGAAGGCTTGGCATGTATTGGATCCGGTTTTGTTGCTGGATGCCCGGCATTATGGGGCTTTGGCGGATGCAGGCTCTTTACAGCCAAGAGAGGAAGAATCCTTGCAGCCAGGAAGGTTCATTATGACCTATATTTTAGACAACTCCAAAGATAAAGAACGTATTGTCAGGGAAATGTCGGAGCGTTTGCGATTGCCGGTCCGTTCGTATGCGCCTCCCAGGCATTCGGTGGTGCCGCCTTTGGAGCATTGGCTGGCAGGGTTCAGGGATGCGGCTTATGTGGTGACGGATTCTTTTCATGGCACTGTATTGTCCATTCTTTTCAATAGGGATTTCATGACTTTGGTGAATGCCCGGCGTGGGGCAGGGCGTTTCCATTCATTGCTGGGAATGTTTCATCTGGAACATCGTTTGTTTACCGAACAGGCTTTTCATCTGGAAGCTGCGCTGGCTCCGGTAGACTACGTTCCGGTAAACCGGATTTTGGAGATGGAACGGGCTAATTCCATGGATTTTATTCGGAGGATTGCTTGATTTTCCCTGTGCATTTTTCCTGAAAGTATAAGGGAGAGGCCCCGTTTGCTTACCGGTGGCAGGGAAGCGTGCAGAGTTGGAATGCTTTTTCAAAAGGCAGATGCAGTAGGCACCAGGCTCGCCAGCGGACAGAGAACCGGTAGAGGCGGCATACGTGTTCCCGGTGTTCTTGCAGCAACGGAATTAACGAGCTTTGGCAGAATGCCCGGATTTCGTTGAGGCTGCCTTTTGTTTTGATGGCATGTCTGGCAAAGGGCAGGAAGATCCTGCGGACATAGCGTTCTATCAGGTAATTTTCGGCGTAGTGGAGTACTTTTTCCGATTCGGAGAAATGATAGAATTCGCATAAGGCTTTGTAG
>JADIMZ010000093.1 GCA_017694335.1 Candidatus Pullibacteroides excrementavium | reverse complement strand
GGACTGGTCGGAAATACCTGGTAACGGCATGGTTTCTTCCCAAGCGGGGGATTTGGATGGAATCCCTTCTATGGACATGACAGTCAAGCAAGAGAATGCAGAGGGAAAAGCGGTTGTTGAAGAGGGCATGGAAGATGTGGAAACTCAAGGCGTTTCATCCTCGCATACTGCCTTGCGTATGGAGGAAAAGCAAATCCGGTATATCGAATATGAAATCGAGCGGCTTTTTGATGAAGAGGAATGCTACACGCAGGAAGACTTTACCTTGGAAAAGCTCTCCAAACAGTTGAATTCCAATACTACGTATGTGTCGCGCATTGTCAACGAGCATTTCCACAAGTCTTTCAGCACTTTGGTCAACGAGTACCGTATCCGCAAAGCCTGCCTTTTGTTGGAAGATACTTCCAATAAGGGCTATACGCTGGAATATATCGCCAAGCTGGCCGGTTTCGGTAACCGGGTCACTTTTACCCAGCAGTTCAAGAAGCAGGTGGGCATGACACCTTCCGAATACTGGAAGATTGCCAAGAACAAGGCTGCCGAGACGGCGTGACATGCCGGGAATCAAAGCTCGTCGGCTGCCAGCGCTGCAATCAAGGCGTAGAGAAACACGATGAAAATCAGGCCGACAATGGACAGGATAAGTCCGGCGATGGCAAGCCCGCGAGGTCTTTTAAAGACTCCGATGAATGAGAAAACCAAGGATAAGACCCAAGCCACCCACCCGAAGAACGGAATCCAGCCGAAAAACAGCGTGATGAGAGACATGACAAAACCGGCTATGCCCATGCCGTTGGTACGAGGTCTTTCTTGAACGATGATAGGTCTTTGCGTGTTGTTTGTTTCCATAAGCTTGTTTCTTGAACATCAAAAATACGGACAAATATAATCATCCTTTGCCTGAATGGCAATCTTCTGCTTCAACCTCAGTCGGCCATTAGACTTGCCGGGGTTGTTTCCGATTGCGAAAATGGCGCTTTTCTGCAAATTTGTCATACTTCTGTCTTTGGCACGTAATTGGGTGGAGGAGGCGTTCGGAAATTTTCCGGAAAAGGAGGGGAATAAGCTTGAAGCCCGCGGACCGTTGCCGGAAACACGGACTGCAGCGATTCCCTCCGATGGGTTCGCCCCCATCATTTCCCGGAAACAAAAAGGAGAAAAATTATGACAAAAGGCAAGATTGGCGTTTCAACGCAGGATTTGTTCCCCATTATCAAAAAGTTCCTTTATTCGGATCATGAGATATTCTTACGCGAACTGGTTTCCAATGCCGTGGATGCCACGCAGAAGCTGAAGACGCTGGCTTCGTCGGGCGTGTTCAAGGGCAGCACCGAGGGCTTGCGGGTCACGGTCAAGGCTGACAAAAAGGCAGGTACTTTGACCATCAGCGACCAAGGTATCGGGATGACGGCCGAAGAAGTGGAAAAATACATCAACCAGATTGCGTTCTCGGGCGCGGAAGAGTTCCTGAAGAAGTACAAGGATGCCGGCAATGCCATTATCGGGCATTTCGGCTTAGGTTTCTACTCGGCTTTCATGGTCAGCAGCAAGGTGGAAATCTTTAGCCGTTCCTACCAGGAAGGGGCCAAGGCGGTGCATTGGAGCTGCGAAGGCACGACGGATTTCGAGATGGAGGAATGCGACAAGGCCGAGAGGGGAACGGATGTGGTGCTGCATCTGACCAAGGAGGACGAGGAATTTGCCGGTGAAGAAAAGGTCCAGTACCTGCTGAAGAAATATTGCCGTTTCCTGCCGGTGGAAATCGTCTGCGGCAAGGAAAAGGAATGGAAGGACGGCAAATACGAGGATACCGACAAGGATTTGGTTATCAACGATACGCATCCTGCTTGGACGCGCAAGCCGAGCGAGCTGAAGGAAGAAGACTACTTGAGTTTCTACCATGATTTGTATCCGGCAGCGCCCGACCCCTTGTTTCATATCCACTTGAACGTGGATTATCCGTTCACGCTGACGGGGATTCTGTATTTCCCCAAGATTTCTTCCCGTCTGGAATTGCAGAAGAACAAGATCCAGCTTTACTGCAATCAGGTGTATGTGACCGATACGGTGGAAGGCATCGTGCCGGAGTACCTGACCTTGCTGCACGGGGTCATCGATTCGCCGGACATTCCGCTGAACGTATCGCGTTCCTACTTGCAGAGCGACCGCAACGTGAAGAAGATTTCGAACCATATCACCAAGAAGGTGGCCGACAGCTTGGTGGACTTGTTCAAGAACAAGCGTTCCGATTTTGAAAGCAAATGGGACGATTTGAAGATTTTTGTCCAGTACGGCATCCTCGCCGATGAGAAATTTGCCGAAAGGGCCATGGAGTTCTACTTGTTCAAGAACACCGACGGCAAGTATTTCAGCTTGGACGAATACAAGAAGGTGATTACCGATTTGCAGACCGACAAGGACAAGAAGCTGGTCTTCCTGTACGCTTCCAAGGTGGACAGCGAATACAGCTACATCCAGGCGGCCAAGGCCAAGGGCTACGATGTCTTGGTCATGGACGGGGTCTTCGACACGCCTTTCGTCAACTTCATGGAGCAGAAGAACCCGGATTTCCGCTTCACAAGGGTGGATTCGGATGTGATCGACAAGCTGATTCCCAAGGAAGAGGCCAAGACGGTGAGCTTGACGGCGCAGGAGCAGGACGATTTGCGGGGCATTTTCAATTCCCAGCTGCCCAAGGAGGGCGGGATGTACATGGTTTCGTTCGAATCCTTGGGCGAAGAGGCGGATCCGGTGCTGATTACCCGTTCGGAATTCATGCGTCGTATGAAGGATATGGCCGAAATCAATCCCGAGATGGGTTTCTACGGCAAGATGGGCGACCAGTTCAACTTGGTGGTCAATACCGACCATCGCTTGGTCAAGGAGTTGCTGGCTTCCGAAAAAGAGGCTTTGGGCGGAGAGATGCAGCCTTTAATGCAGCAGAAGGCGGATTTGCAGAAGCAGAAGGATGATATCAACGCTTTGAACAAGGATGTCAAGCCGGAGGATGTCCCGGCTTCGGACAAGGACCGCATTGCCGATTTGGATCGCCAGCTGGCCGACCTCGGCAAGAAGGAACGCGACTTGCTGGGCCAGTACGGTGCCGACAACAAGGTAGTAGGGCAGCTTATCGACTTGGCTTTGTTGAGCAACGGATTATTGAAAGGCGAAGCCCTGCACAAGTTCCTCAAACGCAGCGTGGACTTGATTAAATAAGTGGTAGGGATGTGTGCAGGCATTGGATAGTGTGACGCATGGAATTGTGGAGACGAGGATGGTTCACCGCTGTTCATACGGCGGCAACCGTCCTCGTTTTATTTTCAAATTCGGTTTAGAATTCTTTTGGCCTCTCTAGCGGTATCACCGAAAAATTAGTACTTTCGCGGAAAGAAGTGGTGTGTTCCATTGGGCTGGAATGCGGGATTTTGAGAGATTTTTTACCATGAATCTGATAGAGGCTAACAAGAAGAAAATCGATGCTTTGTGTTTGAAGCACAAAGTAAAAAGATTGTTTGTCTTTGGTTCGGTCTTGACAGACAGGTTTTCAAGCAAGAGCGATGTGGATTTTTTGGTTGATTTTGATAAATCCCAGATAGAGGACTACTTTGATAACTTTTTTGAATTGAAATATGGTTTGGAATCTGCTTTGAGACGGGATGTGGATTTAGTGGAAAGCCAAGCTATCAAGAATCGTTATTTTCAACAGAGTGTGGACGATACAAAGAAATTGATATATGGATAATTCTATCAAGAAGCATCTCTATGATATAGCCACGGCGATTTTACATAAGCCATGGATACGATAGTCTTTCTGCCGATATCTTGTGGAGCATTGTCATCAATCATTTGCCTTTGCTGAGGCAAGAAGTAGAAACATTATTGGATGCATGATGGCAAATCTTTGTATCTTCGCGGCCTTGAACGTAATTGAGTTGGGCAGATGCCCGTTTGGACGAGACTGGTTTAAAGTTAAAATAAATGGGCAGATGCAAGGCCGCCAAGGGCGAGGACGACGGGAGCGTACTTTTGTACGTGACCGAGGCCGAGACCCGCAGGCAACGCCGCAGATGCCTGTTTATTTTAACTTTAAAAGGATGACCTGGGCTGTCGCTGCATAGCAGAGGAAAGTCCGGGCAACACTGAGCCGCCATACTTCCTAACAGGAAGGCAGCCGCGAGGCTGACAGCTAGTGCCGCAGAAAATAACCGCCGGTTTTCCGGTAAGGGTGAAAACGTGAGGTAAGAGCTCACGCGGGGAGTGGTGACATTTCTCCGGGGTAAACCTTATGGGTTGAAAGATCAAATATACCGTATGTCAAGGTGGGCTCGGCCGAAGACGGGGGGTAGATCGATAGAGCAGTCCGGTGACGGGCTGCCGAGATAAATGACAGCCGCCATGGTTGATGGTACAGAACCCGGCTTATAGGGTCATCCTTTTTTTAAACTTGTTTATATCGATGTCTACTTCGTTGCGGCTTTCGCATGGCTCGGTCACGTACCTAAGTACGCTCCCTCGCCCTGCATCAAGCCGATGCCTCGTATCCATCCGATATAAAGCAAGTTTAAAGTGTATCATATCGAGGTGGCTCGATGCCTCGTATCTGCTTATCCTAAATCATTTTAATATACAGTCGTGGATGGGATGCGAGCGGCTTCGCATGCCTCGTGTATGCCGTCCTATTATATAGTCGCGGTCGTAGAGTGGGGGGATGAGGCGGAAATCAGAAATAGCAGGCCAGCAGGCTCAATACGATGATGGCCAAAAGGATCAGGTCTTTGGCAGATTCCCTTTTCAAGTTGATTAAGAATTTTGTGCAGAAGAAAGCCGAAGGAATGAAGAGCGGAAATATCGTGTCGGGATGGATCCGGGTCGCTACCGTGAACACACAGAAATAGAGGAATAGCGCCGTCAAGGCAGAAGCCCGGTGCCGTTCGGCCATGTCCAAATCCTGCAAATTCTTCTTCAGCGAGAGCATCGCCAGAAAAGAAATCACCGAACAGAACAGTCCCAACAGCCCCGGGAGCAGGATATCCGCCGAAAATCCGGGGAAACCGAAAATCAAGGCCTTGTCCCAGATACGAGCCAGCAAATCATCTTGCCACAGGAAATCGTAAGTACCCGCTAGCCAATAAGGAACACCTATGCCGAGCAAGGCGCTTCCCAGTTCTCTCCAGCTGGTAGCTGAATAGGAGAGCAGGATGATAAAGAAGCAGGGCAGGCTGAAAAGGAGTTCCGGGCAGACCACGGTAAAAGCGCTCCAGAAAAAGGCCGAATTGAATATGGCCGGGTAAGGGCGTTCCTTGCCATAGATGGATAGGCCGTAATGAAAGGACAGGATAAAAAGAGGGTATCCCCATATACGGGTCGAATAGTCCATTCCGGCATGTGCCACATCCAGGCATAAGAAGATCAATGCCAGCAAACCCGGGTTGCGGGTCAAACGATGCTTGGCGGCAATCCAGCCTACCGCTAAGGCCCATGCCAGATGAAGGAACCATACGAGCCAAGTGTTCCCGTTGAAGAAACCATTGGTGGAAAGGGCTTTCCCGGCCAAGAGCAAGGAAACTACGAAGACTAGCAGGTATTGGAATACCAGGTTGCTTTTGGCGATACGTATCAGCATGATAAGGTCGCGTCTGTATTTATAGGGAAAGGGGATTTTGGAAAGCGGTGCGGTCGAATCCGGCCAACTCCGGCAATCCGACTTCGAAGGCTTGCGCCCCTCCCGGCACGCGAAGATACGAACTTTACGGCTTCCGGCTTTGCCTGTAACGGAATTTAAACATTTTTTCTCTACTTTTGCGCCCAAATCGCTTGGCAACCCGACGAGGAAAAGCCTCGTTTGGCAGAATTTCGAAGGAGGGTTGCCGTGGGAAATACCCTGTATTATGAAGCATCTTATTTTCGCATTGCTGTTCTTTTGCACGCTGTCATTCGCCTTTGCTCAACGGCAGGTGAGCGGCACGGTGCTCGACAAGCGCGACAGCAAGCCCATTGTCGGGGCTACGGTCTCGATAGGTCTGGAAAACCTGAAGACCGCGCAAGACGGGACTTTTACGATTGACAATGCGCCGGCAAAAGGCAAAATCACCCTCTCGGTTTCCGCTCCGGGCTACCAGAGCATAGTGGTGACGGTCAAGGATTTTGAAGACGCCCTGTATTACTTGGACGTGAGCGCGGTAGAAGACGATTTCCCTGTGTTCGAACTGGACGGGGACGAGGAAATGGGCTATGGCGGCCAGACCGTTTCGGGCTTGGAAACCTCTTCCGAAGACGTGTTCGACCGCAATGCCGGTTACAACCTCAGTTTCTCCTATTTCCGTCCTCGCGGTTACGACAACCAGAACAGCAGCGTGTATATCAACGGCGCGTTGATGAACGATCCCGAAAACGGCCGGGCTTCCTGGTCGGAGTGGGGCGGCTTGAACGATGCCACCCGGAACAACGAAACGGTCAGCGGTCTGAAACCGAACAATTTCAGTTTTGGGAACGTGGGCGGCGCGGAGAATATTGACATGCGGGCTTCATCCATGCCCAAGCAGCACAAGTTCACCTATTCGCTCAGCAACCGGACCTATACCCACCGCCTGATGTACACATACGGTTCGGGCTTGACCGCCAAAGGCTGGGCTTTCTCGCTGAGCCTTTCCCGCCGCTGGGGCAACGGATTGGTCTATAATGAAAATACCAAGGTCCGTGTGCCGCGTTTTTCGGAAAAGTACGATTCCAAAGGCGTGCCCGACGGACTGATGTACGACAGCTGGGGCTATTACGCTTCGGTATCGAAGAAATTCGGCTCCACCGGGCATTCATTGAGCTTCGTGGCTTTCGGTTCGCCCACCAAGCGGGCCATGCAAGGCGGATCCTACCAGGAAGTCTATGATTTGGTAGGAAGCAACTACTACAACGGCAATTGGGGATACCAGAACGGGGAAATCCGCTCTGCCCGCATTCGGGAAATGTTCCTGCCTACCTTCCAGCTGGTTTGGGATTACGAAAAAGAAGATACCAAGGTGAGCACGACGGCCAGTTACCAGTTCGGTCGCTACGGGACGACCGCGCTCAACTGGTACGACGCGCCCGACCCGCGTCCGGATTACTACCGCTATCTGCCTTCTTATTACGAAGACCCGGCTACGGCGGCTTTGGTGGCCGAGCTTTGGCGCAACGACCCCAGCGTGAGCCAAGTGAACTGGGACGAATTGTACGAGGTCAATTATACGCAGAACGCATTGGGCCGTCAGGCGAAGTATATGATCGAAGACCGGCGCAACGATGTGAGCGACTTCGATTTGAGTTCGGTTCTGAACCAGAAGCTCAACGACAACATCCGTTTGAATGCCGGGGCAAGGGTACGTAACAGCGTTACCTATAACTTCAAGACCGTTTCCGACCTTTTGGGCGGAAAATACTGGCGCGACATCGACCAGTTTGCCGAACGCGACTTTTCCTCGAACGCGATTGAGATCCAGAACGACTTGGACAACCCCAACCGCATAGTGCATGAAGGGGACAAGTTCGGCTACGACTACGATATGCATAAGGTCTATGGCGAGTTGTTCGCGATGGGATTGTTCGAATACTCCCATTGGGACTTCTACGCCGGGGCGGAATTGTCCACCACGCATTTCTGGCGTTACGGCCACATGCGCAACGGCCGCGCTCCCGACAACTCCAAAGGGAAAGGCGATGTCCACAGTTTCTACAATTACGGTTTGAAAGCCGGGGCCACTTGGAAGATCAACGGACGGAACTATATCTATGCCAATGTCTTGTGGAAGACCCGCGCTCCTTTCATCCGCAACGCCTATATCTCGCCGCGTATCAAGGATGTGGTGGCCGACCTCAAGAACGAGAAGATTTTCTCCGCCGACCTCAATTACGTGCTCAAGACCCCGGTGGTTCAAGGACGTATCACCCTCTTCCATACGATGTTCTTCGATGGAATGGAGTCGTTCAGCTTCTATCATGACGACTACCGGACCTTTGTCAACTACACCTTGAACGGGGTGGACCAGGTGCATCAAGGGGTGGAATTGGGCTTGGATGTCAAGATTCTCCCGCAGTTGAGCGCTTCTTTGATTGGAACGGTGGGCAATTACCGTTACACCAGCCGTCCCGAGGCTACGATCTCGGCTGAGAACGGGGCGTTTGAAGACCGGACCAACACGATTTATTACGAGAATTACTATGTGACCGGAACTCCGCAGCTGGCAGGTTCGTTGGGGCTCAATTACCAGGCGCCGTTTAATATCTATTTGAATGCGAACTTGAACTATGTGAACTGGAATTACTTGAGCATGAACCCCGAACGCCGCAGCACGGCGGCCATCGAGGGCGTGCCGGTGGAAAACGAGGCCTTGCTGAACGCCATTCTGGATGAGGAAAAGCTCAACGGCGGTTTCACGTTGGACCTTTCGGTGGGCAAGGTGTTCCGTTTCAATGGCTGGCAGCTGAACTTGAACGCTTCGGTGCAGAATGTGACCAACAACCGCAATATCCAGACGGGCGGTTACGAGCAGCGTCGTTTCGACTATGCCGAACACGATGTAGACAAGTATCCTCCGCGTTACTTCTACGCCTACGGCACCACATTCTTCATCAATGTCAGTGTCCGTTTCTAATCTGAACGTTTTGCTGAATTAAAAGAGAAAGGAAAGAAGATGAAAAATATAAGGAATCTGTTTTGTATGACGGGCGTTCTATCTGTGCTGGCATTGGCATCGGTGGCCTGCACGGGCGAGCGCGACACCCCGGAACCGCCTGAAACCGACCTGAGGGCCAATATCACGATCAAGGAACTGATTGGCCGTTACAAAGGGCAGGCCTTTGCCGCTATCGACACGGCTTTGTATATCGAAGGGGTCGTGACAGCCAACGATATATCCGGCAATATCTACAAGAAGATTTTCCTGCAGGACTCCACGGCCGGTATCGATATCGAAATCGAGATGACCAACAACCATCAGAAGTATCCGATAGGACAGCGTCTGGTGATTGATTTGAAGGGATTGGCATACGGGGAGTACAATGGCCAGCCGCAAATCGGGGATCAGGGCGAGAATGTGACCGAGCGGATTTACGAACCGGTATGCGACGAGCATTTCCACCGTCAGGGTTATGCTTCCGAGCTTAATGTGCCTGAACCGCTGAATCTGACAATCAATACGGTCAATTTTATTGGAGCCAGGGATTATTTGGGCATGTATATCCGGATGGATTCCGTTAAGTTTGATTCAGCAGGCTGCATTTATGTGGATCAGGCTGCAGCGGCTACTTCGGGAAACGCGATGAACCGGCTTATTCGTGACAAGTACAACAACACTTTGGCGGTTCGTATCAGCGCCTACGCTCTTTTCGCGCCCGACACGATTCCCTACGGGTATGGATCGATCCAGGGGATTTTGGGTATTTACCGGGATGAACTCCAGTTTTTCCCGCGGATGCAGAGCGATATGATAGGTTTTTCCGAAGAACCCTTGGATTAGTTGCGGGGAATCCGGAAAACAACAAAATAAACAAGGAAAACATGAGAACAAGTTTGAATAAGATAAAGCTGCTTCTGTTGTTAGGCATGGCAGGGCTGCTGAGCGTTTCCTGCGTCAAATACAAGCACGACCCGGTTCCGGATCATTCCGGTGAAGGATGGGCTCCCGAAAATGCCCGGATTATGACGGTGGAAGAGTTGAAGGGCCGGTTCCCCGGCACTTTCGATTCGGTAGGACAGTTCATGGAAGTGGTTTCCGTGACGGATTCCCTTACCGGCTTGACTCGCATGGATACCGTCTATAAGGATATATACCTGCATGTGGTCGTGATCGGCAACGATATATCCGGCAACCTGTACAAGAGCATGTATGTGCGCGATATCAGCCAGCCGGGCATGGAAGACATGACGAACGCCGCCACGCGGGGGCAGGCTTTGAACATCGCCGTGGACAAGACGGGGCTGTACAACTTCTACCCGGTAGGCCAAGAACTGTATATCAAATGTTCCGGTCTCTATTTCGGGCGATACGAGAACCTGCCGCAGTTGGGCTACCGCTATGCCGATGACAACGGGATTGTGGACCTGGGCCGTATTCCCGATGTGGTCTTTACCCAGCATGTGACCAAGACCGGGCTTCCTCCGGTGGACAGTGCCGACCTTCCCCAGCCGATAGAAATCACGGATGCCGCCCAATTGGACGATCCTTCTTTGTATAACCAGTTGGTAATCTTGCGCAATGTGCAGTTTGCCGGGGACGAAGTGGGGCAGGAATTCGCTCCGGCGCCTCCGGTAGGGACGAACCCGACTTCGACCAACCGGTATTTTACCCTGAATGAAGTGAATGCCGAACTGGTATTGCGCACCAGCAGCGCTTGCCGTTTCTTCCGCGAACCGGTTCCGGCGGGAACGGGCGATATGACCTGCATCTTTGCGATTTATGACGATACCAAGCAGTTCTACTTGCGCTCCTATAGCGATTTGGACACGGCCAAGTTCAATGCCACGAGTGAAAAGAATTATCCTATCTTCTATGCTTCCTTTGCCAACGGCATCTCCAAGTTCCGAATCGTGAATGTCTTGGGCGATGCCACCTGGACGCATGGCAGCTATGGCGGCGGCTGCGCGATGATTCAAGGCTCTCAGAACTACCGGGCCAACGAAGACTGGCTGATTTCTGATACGATTGAAGTTCCGGCCGACCGTTTCGATTTGGTGACCTTGGCGTTCGACCAGGCTTTGAGTTATAAATTCGATTCTCCGGACGACTATTATACGGTCCGGGTTTCGGAAAACTACGATCCGAGCCAGCATTCCAACCCCAATGAGGCCGAGTGGCGGACCTTGACGATTCCCAATCCACATCCGGGAGACAATTTCGAATTTGAATCGAGCGGCAACATCGATATGAGGGCTTACAAGGGCAAGACGATCCGTATCGCCTTTGTCTATAAGAGTGATAATTCGGCCATGGCCACTTGGGAAATAAACAGGATTCGTTTGCTTGGAAACAATTAGTTCCAGAATACATCAAATCTTAAAGGAATATTGGGGCTACAGGCAGTTCCGGCCCTTGCAGCAGGAAATCATCGAACATGTGCTGCAAGGGCGCGATGCCTTGGCTCTTCTTCCTACCGGGGGAGGCAAGTCGATTTGCTTCCAAGTGCCGTCATTGGCCATGAGGGGCGTATGCTTGGTCATATCGCCCCTTATTGCGTTGATGAAGGATCAGGTGGAAAATCTCCGTAAAAGGGGCATTGCCGCTGCCGCGGTCTATAGCGGAATGTCCCGTCAGGAAACCGAACTGGTATTGAACGGAGCGGTCCACGGACGTTACAAGTTCCTGTATGTGTCGCCCGAACGATGCCGGAACGAGATGTTCCTGGCTCATCTGCAAAGGATGCAAGTCTGCCTTCTGGCTGTGGATGAAGCCCATTGTGTTTCCCAGTGGGGCTATGATTTCCGGCCTCCCTATCTGCAAATTGCCGAACTTCGCCCCATGCTGCCCGGCGTGCCGCTGTTGGCCTTGACCGCGACCGCTACGCCCGATGTGGTGGAAGATATTCAGGAAAAACTGCGGATCCGGCCCAAGAAGGTTTTCCAAAAGAGCTTCAAACGGGATAATCTGGTTTATTACGTGATTGAGGACGAGGACAAGATGGGTCGTCTGGGGCGTATCATCCGTAAAGTGGGCGGTTGCGGGATTGTTTATGTCCGCAGCCGCAGGAAGACTGCGGAGGTGGCACAAGCTCTTCAGCAGATGGGCTTTTCGGCAACCTATTACCATGCCGGTTTGGATCATGAGGAGCGTTCCGAGCGGCAGCAGGCCTGGGTCGAGGACCGGGTCCAGGTCATGGTGGCGACCAATGCATTCGGGATGGGAATCGACAAGCCGGATGTGCGTTTCGTGGTCCATTTGGATTTGCCCGACACTTTGGAGGCTTATTTCCAGGAAGCCGGACGAGCAGGAAGGGACGAGAAACGGGCTTTCGCCTTGCTGGTCTATCATGCTTCCGACCGCTTGAAGGCCGAGGAAAATTTTGCCAAATCCTATCCGGAAATCTCGTTTATCCAACGAGTCTACGAGGCGGCAGGGAATTATTGCCAGATTCCGGTCGGCAGCGGGGAAGGAGCCGTCTTTCCTTTCGATTTGCGGGATTTTTGCCATACTTATGATTTCCCGGTCGTGGAAACGGCTTCCGCATTGTCTTTTCTGGAAAGAGCCGGGTATTTCCGCTTCTCCGAACCGGCCAGCGAAAGTTCCAAGCTCAGGATATTGGCCGATTATACGGATGTCTATCGCTACCAAGTGGAACATCCGGAGGCGGAAGCCTTGCTGCAAGTCCTGTTGCGGCAGTATGGCGGAAGCCTTTATTCGGATTACGTGCCGGTCTCAGAAAAAGACCTGGCTCGTCGTGCCGGCTTGAGCGAAACGCAAGCAACCAGGCTTCTAGTGCAATTGCATCAGGTGTCAATAGTGGATTACCGGCCTTTGCCCCAAGGAGTCCTTCTGTCTTGGGCGATGGAAAGACGGAAGTCTGGAGGTGGGATTCTGCCGCCGCAAGTATATGATGCCCGGAAAGCCAACGCCCGGCGGAAATTAGATGCCGTAATCGGGTATGCCACCGAGAGTTCCTTGTGCCGGAGCCGTTACCTTTTGCAGTATTTCGGGGAAGACAGGAGCGGGAACTGCGGCTTGTGCGATGTCTGCCTGTCGAAGAAACATCCCTGCCTTACGGAAAGCGACCGCCGACGCCTGCGGCAGGAAATACAAGCTTTGTTGGAGCAGAAAGCCATGAGTCTTAAGGAATTGTCGGCCTGCATTCCGCAAGAGCAAGAAGCCCTTCTGAAGCAGTACTGGGAAGAACTGCTGGCAGAAGAGCTTCTGGTTTCGGACGATGGCCTGCTGTTCCGATGGAAATGACAGGCAGGCAAGTTCGGTTCCGTATCAACGGCAGACTAGCGGCAGGAGGATATCCTTGTCGAGCGTTGTGATACTGAGCCGGATAATAGGCGGTGTTTGGCGGCGTTTGAACACGTTTTTGTAAAACAGGTCCAGAATGCGTTTCACGTTTCGGGCATCGACGCCTTCTTTTTCAATCTCCTTCCGATCCAATTTCTTTTCCAAATGCAGGCGGAGCACTTTTTCTATTGTATCGTAATCGGGGAGGGAATCGCTGTCTTTTTGTCCGGGATGCAATTCTGCCGAAGGAGCCTTGGTGATGCAGTTGACGGGGATGATTTCTTTCTTCCGGTTTATGAAGCGGGCCAGGTCGTAGACTTGGCTTTTGTACAGGTCGCCCAGAACAGAAAGCCCTCCGCAAAGGTCCCCGTATAGGGTTCCGTAGCCGCAGGCGGCCTCACTTTTATTGGACGTATTGAGCACCATGGCGCCTTGCTTGTTGGCCGACGCCATCAAGATACTGCCTCGGATACGTGCCTGCAGGTTCTCTTCTGTCAGTCCGAACGGAGTGTCCTTGACGATAGGGGACAATTGCTGCATGAACACATTATAGACGGGTTCAATGGGGATGATCTCGTATTGAATCTGAAGATTCTCTGCCAATTGGACAGCGTCATTCACAGAATGCTCGGTAGAGAACTGCGAAGGCATCATGATACCGAATACGTTCTTTCGGCCAAGGGCTTCTACCGCCAGAGGCAAGACTACCGAAGAGTCAATGCCTCCCGAAAGCCCGAGGACGGCTTTGGTTATGCCGCATTGGGAAAAATAGTCCCGGATGCCGGCTACCAGGGCTTGGTGCAGGCATTTGGTCATTTTTTCTTTGGTGTCTGGATAACAGGAGACGACCCGCTTCTGCTTCTCGGCTTGCGTGTCGAACAGGGCTTCGGCCTTTTCGAAATACGGGAGCTCGTAGGCCAGTTTCCCTTTATGATAGATGCATGAAGCACCGGAAAGAACGTATCCGTTCTGAAAGCCGGATTGGTTCACATAGGCTACGGTTTCGATTCCTAGGCCGAGATTGCCGAGTATGGAGTGCCGGCTGGATTCTGTTTCTTGGGCAAACGGCCTTGCATCAAGAAGGATGCAGGCGTCGACCAGTTCCA
>JADIMZ010000092.1 GCA_017694335.1 Candidatus Pullibacteroides excrementavium | reverse complement strand
TTCATGGGCAATGAGTTCGGGCATCCGGAATGGATAGATTTCCCGCGGCAGGAGAACGGGTGGTCGTACCGTTATGCCCGCCGCCAGTGGCATTTGCAGGACGACCCGATGTTGAAGTACCGTTTTCTGGCCGAGTTCGACCGGGCCATGGTAGGATTGGCCAAGGAGGTTGGGTTGCGGCAGCAGGGTTTTGCTTACCGGCTGCTGTTGGACGAGGAGGGCAAGACGCTGGCTTTCGATATAGGGGGACGCTATGTGTTCGTGTTCAACTGGCATCCTTCGCGGAGCGTGCCGGATTATGTGGTGCCGGTGCGCCGCCGGGGAAAATACCGTTTGGTATTGGATTCGGACAGTGCGGAATTTGGCGGTTTCGGCCGTCAGACGAAGCCGGAAGAAGGGGCGTTCTTCTTTACGCAGGGGGACGGTCTCAGCATTTACAATATAAACCGGGCGGCTCAGGTGTTTGCCTTGCTGCCGGAGGGGGATTGAGTTAGGCTTTGATAAACCATTAAATCTATTTGACAATGACAACAATGAAAGCTACTTACATGGGCGGTCTGCGTGTGGAATGCGAGCACGAGGACAGCGGTGCGAAAATCATCACGGATGCCCCTTTGGACAACCACGGGCAGGGACGTTCGTTTTCGCCTACCGATCTGGCTACGGTGGCATTGCCGGCTTGCATGTTGACTATCATGGGAATCTATGCCGAAAATATCGGTCTGGATATTCAAGGAGCGCAAGCGGAAGTGGTCAAGGAAATGGCGGCCAATCCTCGGCGCATTGCCAAAATGACGGTGACGATGACCATGCCGCCCAAGGGCTACAGCGAAGATGACAAGAAGAAAATCGAGCGTGCGGCCAAGACTTGCCCGGTACACAACACCTTGAAGGATGTGGTGGAGATGGAGTTGAAGTTCAACTGGCTGTAGGGAGTCTGTGGAAAATTCTTCTGGCAAAAAGGCCAAGTCGGGAAAAAGATTCAGCCAGGGCTTGGTGCTGAGTTTCATCTTGGTGTTCCTCATTTCGTTGTCGGGAGGGATTCTCATTTACCGGCAGCTGAGGGCGAGCCTTGCGTTCCAGCCGCTCCAGGTGGAGATGGCCCGGGAGAATATTTACGATGTGAGCCAGATTCTGAATGAGTTGTACCAAAGCGAGGCGTATGCTCGGTCGTATATGCAGACTTTCGAGGCGGATTATTATTACGGCTACCATGCGTGCCTGGATTCGGCGGTGGACCGCTTGCGGGCGATGAAGGCGAGGCAGATTGTGGAGGATCCTTCGTTGACGGAGAAAGTGGACACGATCGGGCGGATTCTGCGCAAGAAGACCAGGAACATGGAGAGGCTGTTCTCTTATATGAATACCTTGCGGCAGCAGAGCCTGGAGGAGGCTTCCCGGAAGATTATCGATTCTTTGCAGATAGAAACGCCTTGGCTGCCGCCGCGTATCGAAATCGGGGAATACGAGGACACGGTGGTCAAGGTGGAACGCCGGACGGAGAACACGGACGGTTTCTTCAAGCGTTTGTCGAGGGCGTTCAAGAAGGAGAAGATAGACACGGTGTATTACGTGCATCAGGAGAACCGGATTATCGAGGAGACGATACAGCCGTTGGAGGGGCTGCATGACAGTCTGCGTCAGGCTATTGCGCGGACGGTGATGGAGTACGAGGATATGCGGCGGGTGGCCGATGCCCGGCTTTCCCGGCAGGTCGATAATATCCTCAAATTGGATTTGGCGCTGAACGAGCAAATCATGGAGGTGCTGGATTCCTGGCAACAGACCGAGGTGGAGGCTTCGTTGCAGGTGTTGCGGCAACGGGCGGACGATTTGCGGCGGATGTCGCAGACGATTGCCTGGATTGGGGTGCTGTCTTTCTTGGTGACGTTCCTGGCCTTGTTCTTCCTGCTCCGTTCGGCTTTGCGTTCGCAGAAGCGGGAGCGGGCTTTGGCGGTTTCGGAGGCGGAGAAGGCGGTGCTTTTGGCTAATCGGGAGCAGCTGATGAAGAGCATCGCGCACGATATCAAGTCGCCGTTGAGCACGATTATCGGCAGCACGGATTTGCTGGACCGTTCGGGTGTGCCGGACGAAAGCCGGCATTACCTGCAATGTACCAAGGCGGCTTCGTCTTATCTTTTGGAATTAGTCAACAATTTGCTGGATTATGTGAAGTGGCAGAGCGGGGAGCTGAAGTCGGAGCAGACTTTATTCAACCCTTGCAAGTTGTTTGCCGAGGTGCAGGCGATGTACCGTTTGCAGGCGGAGGAGAAGGGTTTGATTTTCCGTTTTCGCATGCAGGGGGAGGCCGAGGGTGGCCGGGACGGGGATGCGGCTTGGCGGGGAGATGGTTCTTGTCCGGATTCCGAGGGGGCTTCATCGGGATGGTTCAAGGGCGATGCCTTGCGGATCCGGCAGATTTGCGGGAACCTGTTGTCGAACGCGATCAAGTACACGGATGCGGGTTTCGTGGAGTTCCGGGTGGACTGGACGGGGGATGCCTTGTCTTTGGTGGTACGGGATTCGGGACGGGGGATTGCCGAGGCGGATCAGGAGAGGATTTTCGAGGAATTTGTCAGGGTGGGCAAGGAAAATGCCGGGGTGGAAGGTACCGGGCTGGGACTGTCGGTGACTTTGAAGTGGGTGGAATTGCTGGGGGGCAAGTTGAAGCTGGAGAGTGCATTGGACAAGGGTTCCGAATTCAGGGTAACTTTGCCTGTGCAGGCGGTGGACGGGGCGGAAGTGGAACAGAAGGTGTTGGATAACAAGGAGCGGCAGGGCGGACGGACGAATGATTCCTTGCGGGGATTCCGGGTGGCGGTGATTGACGATGACCGGATGTTGCAGAAGATTCTTTGCGCGTATCTGGAACGGATGGGCTTGGAAGTCAAGGCTACGTCCAATCCGGACGAGTTGATGGCTTGGGTCGCGGAGGCTTGGCCGCAGTTGGTCGTCACGGATTTGCAGATGCCGAGAGTGTCGGGTTACGAGATTCTGGAGCGGGTCAAGGCGGTGGATGCCGCTATGCCGGTGATTCTGCTGACAGGGAAGCATTTTGTGGATGTGTCGGCTTCGGCTGGCAAGGCGGATGCTTCTTCGGCTGCCGCGGAAGAGGAGGTTTCGTTCGCGGCGGTTTTGCAGAAGCCGGTGGAATTCCAGGCTTTGCTGGATGCTATTGAAAAGTGTTTGCAGCAGGATTGTTTGCAGCAGGATGGAGGCTCACTTCGTTTGGGACTTCAGGGGCAAAGGAATAGGGATGTCGGGAAGGTCGGAAATGCCGGGGGTGATGCCTATGATTTGTCCAGTATCCGTGCTTTCTTAGGAGATGGGTCGGAGAAGATGGCGGAATTCTTGCGGGAATTCTTCGATACGGTTTTCGATCAGATTGAGGATTTGAAGATTATGGTCGAGGAAAAGGATTCGGCGCGTCTGTCGGCTTTGTCGCACAAGATGGCTTCGATGTGCGGGCAGTTGGGAATGAACGGCTTGCAGGATTTGCTTCGTTCTTGGGAAAAAGGCCTTGCCGTGCCGTCGATGCAGGACATTCTTGACTTGGAATCCCGTTTGCAAGACTTGCAATGCCGGATGGAGCAGGACGGCCTGCTGACGTTTTGAAAGATATGGATTTGGGTGTGGTTGACGGAATATGATAAAGAGATGGGTAAATATTGACATTTTTTAAGATGGAAACAGCAGAACTTGTCAAATTGATAAATACACTTACAAAACTCATAAAGAAGACTTTACGGAACTTGGTTTTCCCATGGTGGAAATATATTCAGACCGCATGGATATTTCCAATCCGGGGCTTCCTCTTATAAATACAGACAGGTTCATTAGTGTCCACTAAAAAATCATAAAAGTTCTTTGAAAATATTGAAGATTAGATAGTTATAAAGGTTTTTTTGAGTCAACCGATTTGAATTTATCTTTGCCAGACTAACATAGAATGGCATATGCATAAAGGAAAATACGTGTTCTCACAGCTTTTAGACTTCCTAGACCGCAATGATTTCAACTATCTCGCAAGGAAATATGATGGTGACAAATACGTAAAGCAGTTTACCTGCTGGAATCAACTTTGTGTTCTGATGTTCGGACAACTTTCCAACCGTGAAAGCCTGAGAGACCTTGTACTTGCGACCCAGGCACATGCCTCTAAAGCTTATCATCTCGGATTCGGTAAGTCTGCAACTAAAAGTAACCTCTCAAAAGCCAACACGAACAGGGACTATCACATCTTCGAAGAGTTTGCGTATCAAGTGGTTGCTGAAGCACGGAAATGCAGAGCAACGGAGATATTCAAACTTGGAGGAAATGTATATGCCTTTGATTCAACCACGATAGACTTGTGTCTGAGTGCATTTGAATGG
Organism: Candidatus Pullibacteroides excrementavium; assembly: GCA_017694335.1. Lineage (GTDB taxonomy): Bacteria > Bacteroidota > Bacteroidia > Bacteroidales > P3 > Pullibacteroides > Pullibacteroides excrementavium. The sequence goes on along the minus strand of JADIMZ010000092.1, from coordinate 7,968 downwards.
GCTTTGTTCAGAAAGAGGAAAGGAGGTGTCTAGGTTCATACATTGTATGATATTGAAACACAAATACCTACATTCTTTCACATCACTCCTGCGAGAGTACATGACAGCAACGCAATGGATGCCATTCCATACGAAGAAAGTTCGTTCTACATCTTTGATAGAGGCTACAATGACTTCAAACGATTGTATAACATCGAATGTGTCGGAGCATACTTTGTCGTAAGAGGCAAGCAGAACAATGACTTCAAGCCGATGAAATGGAAAAGACGATTCCCTCAAGACTCAGGCATCCTTTCTGATGCTGTAGGATATATGGCCGGACAGTTTACCATGGAAAAATATCCAGACAAGATCAGAAGAGTCATTTACTGGGACGATGAGAACAAACGTCGATTCATCTTCTTCACTAATGCACTTGATATCAATCCTGTAATGGTAGCCGAGCTATATCACAACAGATGGCAGATAGAACTGTTCTTTAAGTGGTTGAAGCAACATCTGCGGATTAAAAAATTCTGGGGTAAGACCGAGAATGCCGTCAGAATCCAGATTTACTCTGCAATAACAGCCTATTGTATGATGGCTATCGTGCAGAAAAAGATGGAAATCGAACGCTCAATCTACGAGATGCTACAGATTGTAAGTATCTCACTTACAGACACAACTGACTTAATAGACCTTTTCGCTAAACCTAACTACAATATTGTCAATGAACTTGATGGTTCTAGTGAACCAACTTTATTTTAATTGTTAAACTTTATATTATCGTCCACATTTTTTAGTGGACAGCAGTGATAATATATGATGCTTAATAATATCTATTATTTAAAGGCATTAATAAAGAAACAATCCTATTAGCCTCGCATTTTATCAGTCATTTTCACAAAAATTAAAATGATTCTCCGCAAAGGAGTGAATAAACAAGGTCATAAATTTGTTAAAGTTTCAAGTTTTCATTATCTTTGTAATCAAATAGATAGCATATGAAACTGCTTGACTTTAACCGTATGTTTCCCGATGAGGCATCCTGCGAGGAGTATCTCCGCGCATTGCGTGAGCGGGAAGGGTTGGTATGCCCTCATTGCGGTGGGGTTCGCCACCATTGGGATAAATATAACAAGCGTTGGCAGTGTGCTTCCTGCAAGCATGTCATCACCTTGCGTTCCGGTACATTGTTCCAAAGCAGCAAGCTGCCTTTGACGTATTGGTTCACAACCATCCATTTGCTGACCAGTACGAAAAAGACTTTTTCCGTCCTTGAGATACAACGCCAGCTTGGCCACAAACGCTACCAGCCCATTTGGGAAATGGTGCACAAAATCCGCAGCGTCATGGGGCAACGGGATTCCCGTTACAAGCTCAGCGGCGTGGCAGAGCTGGACGAGGCTCATTTCACCACGGAGGACGAGCGGGAAGGGGATGAACCGCTTAAACGGGGCAACGGCAGCCAACGCAAGGCCAAAGTCCTTGTAATGGTGGAGAGCGGGCCTGTTGAGGCTCCAAAGAAGGGGAAGAAAGTCCGCAAGGCCGGCCATCTGCGCATGGTCGTCATAGAAAACCTTGGGGCAGACACCGTAAAAGAGGCCGTGGATGACCTTTGTGAAAAGGATTCCACCGAAGTCATCATGGATGCTTCCACGGCGCATGTGAAAGTAAGCGAGGCCGTGGACAAGGCGGAAGCCCGTGTCGTCAAGCCCAAGGAAGGGCACAAGGTGCTTCCTTGGGTGCACACGGCCATATCCAATGCGAAAGCCGTACTCACGGACATGTACCATGGAATCAAGCGGGAGTTCCTGCAACTCTATCTTGATGAATTCTGTTACAAGTTCAATCGAAGATATTTCGGAGAACGATTGTTCGAAAAATTGATGATGGCTGCCGTTTCCATTAAACCCTCTTTCGCTCATCGGTTATACGGGAGTACACCTTGTTGCGGATAATCATTAAAATTAAACAATAATTTTGAAGATTATTCTTAATGCCTATCTTCGTAAAATATTAGATGCGAATTACAAGATATTAATAATATAATTTATGATAAAAGCATTCATTCTAATAATTCTCACATTAATTATATCTTGCAACAGACATAATGAGAATTTATCATATGATAGTCGTATAAAACAGATTGACAGTATTGTTTCTGCCAATAGGGATATGGATGCCCTAAACAGGCTTTTGTCCGATTATGAGGAAAATAGTGACAATGCAGGACGTATGGTTGTAATGAGAGAGCTCGGTAAGATATATCGTGATTCTTCCAACTTCAAGACAGCCATTGATTATCATGAAAAAGCATTGTCATTGGCAAAAGAATTGAATGACACAGCCAATATCATTTATATACTTAATCAGCTCGGAACGGACTTCAGGCGTCTTGGTGCTTTGGACGAAGCTGCTGTCAGACATTATGATGCACTTTCCTATTGTGGAAAATACAGTGACAGGACATCAACACGAGCCCAAAAGAATAAAGTGATATCTCTAAACGGAATAGGAAACATCCAACTTACGCTTCAGAATAATGATGCAGCAGAAAAAGTTTTCCGGGAAGCTCTTTCCGGCGAGAAAAATCTTGGAAGTCATCTCGGGCAGGCCATAAACTACGCAAACATTGGCTATGTCAAAGAATCTAAAGGAGAAATAGATTCGGCATGGATTTATTACAGAAATTCAATGGAGCAGAATCGCCTTGCAAATTCAAAGCTTGGCATATCATTATGTTATGATCATTTCGGACGATTGTCTGAACAAAGCGGCAATTGGGATGAAGCACTGAAGTACTATAAAAACTCCTACGATTTGATGTACGGTGACAAAGACAAATGGCACTGGCTGGAATCATGCCTTTCATTAGCAAATGTATATCTTGCTATTGGACAACCCGTAAATGCCAATCGCTATCTCAACAAAAGCTTGCAGACGGCAACCGAGATAAACTCATGGGAACATCTTGCAGAAGTATATCGTTTGAAAGCTGTATATGAAGAAAAGACAGGCAATTACAGGGCATCACTTGAAAACTTCAAGAATTATTTGGCATATACCGACAGTGTGAGTAATGAAAAGAACATAAACCTGTTGAACAATCTTCGTGTCAGTTATGTAACAGAAAAAGGAAACAGGGAAAAAGAACTTGTAAGTCAGGCATACTCAATCGAACAGCAGAAAAAGAAGATAATCCTTTATTTTCTTATTACAGTCATTCTTGTTTCAGCCGCTGCTATTTCTGCTCTAATATATGCATTAAGAGTAAAGGAAAAAATGCAGAATGTTATCAGAAAAGCAAGTCTTGCAAGACAGGAATTCTTCACAAATGTCACTCACGAATTTCGTACACCTCTTACAGTAATCCTTGGTTCTGCCGAAGAACTGAAATCAAAGTCCTGTAGTAAAGAGGCTGCTGTAGAAATTGATGCCATCTCAAGGCAGGGGCAAAGACTGCTTATACTGGTAAATCAGCTTTTGGACATTGCAAAGGTTCGCTCTTCCATAGGTAAGGCCGATTGGAAGACCGGTAACATTACGGTTTTCATTCAGATGATTGTAGAGAATATCCGTCCTCAGGCAGTAAAGAATATTATTGAGCTTGACTACCGTGCCGATAAAAAAGAAGTCAATATGGACTTTGTCCCCGATTTCATGTACAAGATTATAACAAATATCCTGTCCAATGCCCTGAAATTCACACCCAAAAGAGGTCGCATAACCATCAGCAGCTCTGTTTTGAACAACAATATCCGGATAAGTATTGACGACACCGGTTGCGGCATCAGGGCCGAAGATTTGCCACATGTTTTCGAACCGTTTTTTCAGTCCGGCTCATGTTCAGGTGCCGGTACCGGAATCGGCCTGGCATTGACAAAACAGATGGCCGAAGCAATGGGCGGCAGTATAGAAGTCTCCAGCCGTGAAGGAGAGGGAACTTCGTTCGTTCTTACTGTTCCGTTGAAGCACGGAGAGAAAGGATTCGAAAAATGGATTCCTGATACCGTTTTAAACAGTACATTTAACGAAGCATCCGTTGTTGCCGAAGGCGCCGGAGTTGTCAACAACGATGATGTCATTTCAAAAGACATGGATATAGCCCTTGTAGTTGAAGACAATGAAGACATAGCCCGCTATATCGGAAATATCATCAAGGACAGCTATTCTGTTGTATATGCCCGTAATGGTCGTGAAGGAATACTAAAAGCCGAAGAATATGTTCCCGATGTTATCATCACCGATATCATGATGCCCGAATACGACGGTCTTGAAATGATACGTGACATTCGCAATTCCGAGCTTCTCAATCATATACCGGTCATTATAGTCACAGCCAAAAGCGATGATGCCCATAAGTTGCAGGGTCTTGACAGCGGGGCAGATGCATATCTTGTAAAACCATTCAGTCCTGATGAACTGAAGCTCAGAATTTGCAAACTTGTAGGATACCGCAACATGCTCCGTCAGAAGTACAGCCAGATATTGATAGGCGGCAAGGAAATTTCCAAAGAGCCTGATGCTCCCGAGTTGGAAAAGAATTTCCTTGTTAAGCTCAACGGTATCATATCCTCCAACATTTCCCTTTCAAATCTGAACTCCGAGATGCTTGCCGAAAAGATGTTCCTCAGCAAATCCCAGCTTAACCGTAAGGTAAAATTCCTGACAGGTATGAATACTGCTACATATATCAATCAGTCAAGACTGGCACAAGCCCAGATTTTCCTGCGCGACCCCGAAAAGTCCATCGGCGATATTGTTCTTATGTGCGGCTTCGAATCATCAAGCTATTTCACCAAACTGTTCAAGGAAAAACTTGGTATGACGCCGTCACAATACAGGAAGGAAAACTCCTGATTTCCGGGTTTCCTGGATTTGTAAATTTTAGCACCGGTCAAAAAGCTGAATAACAGTGTTTTGGCCGGTGCTTTTGCGTCGTGTGTTTTAATAGCTCTTCAGAAAAATGCTCCGTATTTGTTAAGTCTTTGCCTCATTATGCGCCGTCTGTGCTAATGCCCTTGCCTGTATTCCGTTAATTTTGTGCAAATCATAATTGAAACTATTGGCTGGAATGAAAGCCATCAGCATCGTAGAAGAATAAATAGTCAACTATATTATTAATTTAAAACGACAGGAACTATGACTGAAGAACTATTGAAAGAAATCCGTCGGGTGAGCGAGGCTCTACTAACAGACGGGGCATTACAGAACGAGCGCAATAACAAGGCTGCAGGGGTTCGTGCCCGCAAGGCTTCCCTGGAACTGGAACGGCTGACAAAGGCTTTCCGCAAGGCAAGTCTCGAAACCGATAAGGAGAGAAACCTGTAAACAGGGGTGTACGATACCGCATCCGGACACCTCTCCCGGCATGACGAACGGCGGCAGAACACACTCTGTCACCGTTCATTCAGCTTATCTTCAGCATCGGTTCCGTATTGAATATAAAACGGAGTAGTATAGTAAAAAGTAATAATCCTTAAAGCGAAACATTATGAGGACAACATTTTTCAGAAGAAGTATACTGATGGCGGCAATATTGTTTGCCACAGGTCTTGTTGCCGAAGCACAAGTAAGCAAATTCATAAAAAAGGCAAAGGAAACAGTAACGTCAAAGGTTGAGAAAGCAGTTGACAATACAGTAGGCAGCGTTGTTGGTGAAGATGCCGGTAATATATCCAATTCCGGTCTTAACGTGGGCGGCAAGTCGGCACTTTCGGCAGTCACCAACGGCAAAGTATATTATGTAAGTCTTGAAAGGGGCAGTGCAAGGGCCGAGGGAACTAAGGACGCCCCTATGCGAGATGTGCAGAAAGCTATCGACAAGGCAGCTAACGGCGATGTAATTCGCATTGCCCAGGGTAATTACCTTGGCAATCTCGACCGCGGATGGATTGAAATGAAAGGCAAGTATGTCAGTCTCGAAGGCGGATGGAAAGACGACTTCAGCGAACGCAACCCGGTCAAGTACATCACACGCATACAGCCTTCTGTTGAACAGAGAGGAACAATAGGACAGGGACTTCTGATGATAGAGGCAACATCAGACAGAAATTCCCGGATAATTATAGACGGACTGTTCTTTGACCTCGGTCTTGTACATGAATATGCAAAAGCCGACCCAACCGACGAACGTTTCGGCTGTCCCGAAGGATGCGAAACAGGCCGTATCATGCCGGTGGGAAATCCTCCAAACAAGACAACACGTCTTATAGGCGGAAAAGTGGCAGGAAAACTCGTAATCCGCAACTGCATGTTCCTTAACGCATCATTCAACGCCATCATCATGACAAACATGGGCGGCGACTGGGAGATATACAACAATGTATTTGTTTCCAACCTCTATGCTTCCTGCGAGATTAACGGAGGTCTGAACCAGAACACAGGGGCACACCAATCAACTGTCGACTTCCACCATAATACAGTATTGTTCTCATGGCCAACGACAAAAGAAATGGAAAGTATGGGTTACGGATACCGGTTCAAAAACGGTGCCGACCATAATGTTCACCACAATATCTTCGGTTGCAACAACTATGGTGCATTGGACGGCGGTTGGGACGATTCTAACCTCCCTGCCGACAAGCGCAAAATCTGTTCGGCCTACGACAACCTGTTCTTCATGAACAGAGGCGACCTCGTTATGGCTGGAAACAGCGGCGGCAAATGGCTCTACGTTCCGGGCAAGCGTTTTGACGAAGTTGAAATGCTGACCAAGTACGAAAACAACAGAGAGCTTCCCGGTACAAGCAAGTTCAAGGATGTTATTGACCAGCCATATTTGAAAGGATATGCTTCTCTCGAGATAATTACAACCGAAAGTTATGATGCAAATTCTGCGGCAAACCTGTACAGAGAGGCTCACGGATTGAACAAACAGGGAACCATGATAACCCGCGTGTCAATGTTCGGAAACCGCTACAATTTTGACAAGGCGGTACAACTGTTCGGAGCCGAACCGGGATATGGTGCACAGCTCCCGGCAGGAAATTGACATAAAAGAAACATGAATATTTGGCAGAAGAAACATGAATGAATGATTTTAAAAAAAGTTGGTATTATGGCATACCAGGAAAAAAAGACAATAGGATACGGCACGCGGGTGTCCAACTCTGCAAAAGGTATCGGAACCGGCTTCATACTGTTGCTGGCAGGTACCGTAATGCTGTGATGGAATGAAGGTCGGGCAGTAAAGACATCAAAGATGCTTGAAGATGCACAGGGGGTAACCGTCCATGTCGACGATGTATCAGAAACAGACCCCTCTCTAAACGGAAAACTTATTCATGCCACTGCATTCACAGCCACCAAAGACTCACTTATTGACGCCGCATTTGGCATAGGTGCAGTAGCAATCAAACTTGAACGCAGGGTAGAATATTACCAGTGGGTCGAAAATGCCGAGACCGAAACAAAAGACAAGATTGGAGGCAGTCAGGAGCAGACAACAACATACACCTATAATAAGGAATGGGTTGGAAAGCCTGTCAAATCTGCAGAGTTTAAAGACCCCGCTTATCAGAACAGTAACTTTACTGTGATGAATTTTGAAGATAAAAGCTACGTGGCCGACAATGTAACCTTCGGTGCCTACCGTCTGCCGAAGAACCTGATAAATACCATTTCCGATGAAATCCCCATGGAGTTGAATTTCAGCCAGGAGCAGCTTAAGCAGTGGAACAGTGACGTCCGGGCTGTTATTGAAGGTATGGTAATGCCCCGGCCTGATTCGCTTGCCCAATCATCTGATATTGAATATGTCCACGTAAACAATAACGTGCTTTATTTTGGCAAGAGCCCTAGGGGGCGTAAACTAAACTGTGTCAAGGCTGGTTTTGCGAGGTGACGGGGGCTAGCCCCCGTCACCTCGCAAAAGTAAGGATTTTTCCAATCCCCCCTGCTCTCTTTCAAGTCAGAATCCGGAAGCGGTCCGGGAAGAGGATGGCCAGTTGCTGGGCTGTCTGCCCCCAGTTCTGGACAGGCTGC
>JADIMZ010000091.1 GCA_017694335.1 Candidatus Pullibacteroides excrementavium | reverse complement strand
CTGCAGATGAAATTGATTTTGGGCGCAGGTACGTACTGGGCTTTGAGTCCGGCTTGATGGATCAGGTATTCCAGTTCTTGGAAAATGCCGCCTTGCAAACCTGTCTGGAGGATGATTTTTTCAAATTCCTTGCCTGCCTTGATGGCTTCCATGACCGGGCGAAGGCCGTAAATCATGTTCTTGGGCTGTTTTTCCCGCTTGGGGAAGGGTTTGAACTCCCGTTTGGGGCGGGACGGGCGCGCGGATTGGGAATAAGAATCCCTGTTTCTCCGGTAGGAGGAGCGGGCTTCTCCTCGCCCTGCATAGGAATCCCGGCGGTCGGTATCGCGGGCGGTAGCATCGAAGTCCCGATGCCTGAAAGATGTATCTCGGCCTCTTTTAAAAGAATAGCTTTCGTTTGGGTAAGAGGGATAGTCGCTTCTCATTGGTTTTCCTTTTTCCGGTGGATTTTGTAATCAATGTCTGTAAACGCGTGTTCTAAAGCCGTTTCAGGCCTGTTGTTAAAAAAAACGTCCCGCCTTGGTTTTGGAACACGCGTAAACGCTATAATTTTGCAAGTTTACAAAAAACTTCAGGAACTCGTGCCGACAGTAGCTTTTTATACCTTGGGATGCCGGTTGAATTTTTCCGAAACATCCGGCCTCGCCCGCCAGTTCTCCGAAGCCGGATACGAAGTGGTGGATTTTTCGGAGAAAGCGGATTTGTATGTAGTCAACACTTGTACAGTGACTTCGGCGGCAGAGAAAAAAGGCCGTCAAGTGATTCACCAGGCGCATCGGGCCAATCCGGAAGCCAAGGTGGCCGTGGTGGGGTGTTTCTCGGAGCTGAGGCCGGAGGAAGTGGCCAAGATAGAAGGGGTGGATTATGTGCTGGGTTCTGCCGACAAGCATCTTTTGCTGGATTATGTGCGCAAGGATGCTTCCTTTGCGACTGATTCGGAAGATGTTACAGTTGGGCTGCCTGAGGTGCGTTCCGATGTTCCGGTTTTTGTTTCTTCTTATTCCACGATAGGGCGTACCCGTTCCTTTTTCAAGGTGCAGGACGGTTGCGACAATTTCTGCACTTATTGCGCCATTCCATACGCCAGAGGGCGGAGCCGGAGCGCGACGATAGCCGAAACCATGGAAGTGGCGCGGGAGATTGCGGCCCAGGATGTGTACGAGATAGTGCTGACAGGGGTCAATATCGGGGATTTCGGCCGCAAGCAGGGCGAGACTTTCTTAGGGCTTTTGCAGGCTTTGGCTACTTTGGATGGGGTCGGGCGGATTCGGATCGGCTCGGTGGAACCCGATTTGCTTTCGGACGAGATTATCGACTTCATGGCTTCTTCGCTCAAGCTGATGCCGCATTTCCATATCCCGTTGCAGTCCGGGAGCGACGAAGTGCTGAAACGGATGCACCGGCATTACGACACGGCTTTGTACGCGGACAGGGTGCGGAAAATCCGGGAAAAGATTCCTTATGCGTTCATCGCCTGCGATATCATTGCCGGCTTCCCGACCGAGAGGGCGGAACAGTTCGAGGACTCGTACCGTTTTGTGGAGGGGTTGGACTTGAGCGCTTTGCATGTGTTCAGCTATTCGGACAGGCCCGAAGCGGCTGCCTCCCGTATCAAGCCGGTCTATGGTGCAGGGGAGAAGGCGGTGCGGAGTGCCCGGCTGCACGCTTTGTCGGACAAGAAAAAGGAAAGGTTCTATGCCCGCTTCGAAGGCCAGGCGGCGACGGTCCTTTGGGAGGCCGACTGCCAGGATGGGTACATGTTCGGATATACCCCTAATTATTTGAAAGTGAAGACGCCGTATAAGGAAGAGTTGGTCAATACGATAGACCGGGTCCGTCTTTCTTCTTTGCAGAAGGATGCCAACAAGGACTGGTGTTTCCTGGCAGCGTCCTCAAGAGCCGGACATCAGTATTGATGCTTGCCTTATTGATGCTTGCCGTTGGCTGTTGGCGGGCAGGACCGTATTGCAGGCTATGGACGGACAGGGTTCGGTGCCAGCTTATGCCGTAGTAGGAATTCTCGGGGTATCTTGATGCCGCAGAGTGTAGTTGTTGATAACTTTTTTGTTTTTAAATTATTGTCTATTAGTTGTTTGCTTGTAACTTTCAGAAAAAGAGAAAGGTTTTGGTTTTCCACAGAGGGTCGCTTGTTACAAAATTGTGAATAAGCCAGAAACGAGTTTTTCCACAATTTTGGCTGTGGGTAAACTGTCTGTCGGGATTGATGCCGGATAAGGGGCGGCGTTGTACTTTTGCCGCATGAGAAATGAGATTGCAAACCAAAAGAAGAAGACAGTAAGGGCTGCTTTGGCCGACAATGTGTTTTTAGAGCAAGGCAAGCTGCCGCCTCAGGCGGTGGAAGTGGAACAGGCGGTGCTGGGTGCCATGATGATTGATGCGGCCGCCGTGACGGATGCCATTGATGTATTGAGGCCGGAGTATTTCTATAAGCCGGAACATAAGGTGATTTACGGGGCTATAGCATCGCTTTTCGAGAAATCCCAGGCCATCGATATCATGACTGTGGCCAATGAACTCAAGAAGAACGGGGAGCTGGAGGTGGCCGGGGGCGCGTATTATGTGGCCAGTTTGACTAACAAGGTGGCATCGGCCGCCCATATCGAGGAACATGCCAAGATTGTCCAACAGAAATATATCCAGCGGGAACTGATTCGGGTCGGGACCGAGATGACCAAGGCGGCCTACGAAGATGCCTCCGACCCATTGGAACTTTTGGATGATGCGGAGTCCAAGCTGTTGACGGTAGGGGAGAACAATTTCCGTAGTGATTACACGGATATGCATCTTCTTGTCAAGGAGGCAATTGCCGAAGTGGAAGCTGTATCCAAGCAGACCGACAAGCTGAGCGGTGTGCCTTCAGGATTCCCCGAATTGGACAGGCTGACCAGCGGATGGCAGAAAGGTACTCTTCTGATTCTGGCTGCTCGTCCCGGGATGGGAAAGACGGCTTTTGCTTTGACGATGGCCCGCAATATTGCCGTGGATTTTAAAAAACCGGTAGCCGTATTTTCATTGGAAATGTCTTCTATCGAACTGGTGACCCGTTTGATTTCGAGCGAGACCCGGATTCCGGGCAAGAAGCTCAAGCAAGGCAATCTGGAGCCCTATGAATGGGAATGGCTGAACAGCAAGGTCGGTCCGTTGTCCGATGCCCCCTTGTATATAGACGATACGCCGGCTTTGACGATGTTCGAGCTCAGGGCCAAATGCCGTCGTTTGAAGCAACAACATGACATCCAGATGGTATTTGTGGATTATTTGCAGCTGATGCGGGGCGGGGATGCCTACAAGGGAAACCGGGAACAGGAAATCAGCCAGATATCCCGTCAGTTGAAAGGCTTGGCTAAGGAGCTGAAAATCCCGATTTTGGCACTTTCCCAGTTGAGCCGTGCGGTGGAAACCCGAGGCGGGGATAAGAAACCCCAGTTGTCCGACTTGCGTGAGTCGGGTGCCATTGAGCAGGATGCGGATATGGTTATGTTTATATACCGTCCTGAATATTATGGGCTTAACAATACGGAGGAAATGGTGGAAGGCGAGGCTCAGCTGTTGATTGAAAAGCATCGTAGCGGTTCCACCGGCATGGTCAAGCTTCGCTTTGTCAAGGAATTCGCCCGTTTTGAGAATATCGGGATCCCGGAGGCGGGCGATATGCCGTCTTCTTCGTATGGCCAGATGCCGCCCAATACGAATTTCGACAATGTGGGAGGACGTTCGGTAGTGACATTGCCTTCTTCCATTAATGACGATATTCCGGAAGACAACGGGGAACCTGATTTCATGCGCCGTCCGCCCCGTTATAAGTGGTAGTATGATGGATGCGTGATGTAAGTGAGCGAGATTTATGCGAAGAGTTTGCTGTTTGTATCTGTTTGTTTTCTTTCTTTTGCCGTCGATTCCCTCGTGGGCGGCTCAGTTGTTGGTTCCGATGGACGTGGCCCAGACCAATCATCTCAAGGCATACGGGGTGGCTTATTGGGTCTTGCGCCATGGGGGGGAGATCAGCTGGATGCTCAATTACCGGGGAGGCAGTTTCCTTCTGCCCTATAGTCAAGAGATTGAGAGCGAATGTGCGCTTCGCGATGTGGCGGTCGAGCTCTTGTCCGATGCCCAGGTCAATGCTATCCGGTATGAAATCGGGGATGCTGCTTCGAATATGGACGAAGTCCCTTTGCAGAAGGCACCAAGGATAGCCGTGTATTCGCCTAAGAACAAACTGCCATGGGACGATGCGGTGACGTTGGTGTTGACATACGCCGAAATTCCTTATGATGTGGTGTATGATGAAGAGGTATTGTCCGGGATTTTGCCTTCTTACGATTGGCTTCATTTGCATCATGAGGATTTTACCGGCCAGTATGGCAAATTCTGGGCTTCCTATAGGAATCAGGCTTGGTATAAAGAGGATGTGGCCCAACAGGAAAAAACAGCGGCGAAATACGGGTTTGCCAAGGTGTCCCAATTGAAATTGGCGGTGGCGCAGAAAATACGGGATTTTGTGATAGGGGGCGGTTTCCTGTTTGCAATGTGTTCGGCTCCGGATAGTTACGATGTGGCTTTGGCGGCCGAAGGTGTGGATATATGCGCTACTCCTTTCGATGGGGATCCGATGCAGCCCGATGCCCAGCAGAGGTTGGATTTTACCAAGACGTTCGCTTTTACCGGTTTTACGGTTGTAGCCGATCCGACGGTGTATGAAATTTCAGATATCGATGTGACACTGACCCGTCCCAAGACATTGAATGCTCAAAACGACTTCTTCAAGCTTTTTGAGTTTTCGGCTAAATGGGATTGGATTCCTACCATGTTGTGCCAGAATCATGAACGGTTGATACGAGGCTTTACAGGCCAGACGACAGCGTTCCGGACAAGCCTTCTCAAACCGGGAGTGGTGATTCTTGGCCAGAATGAAGCCCTCGGCGAAGCCCGGTATATCCATGGGTCTTATGGCAAAGGAACATGGACCTTTCTCGGTGGACACGACCCTGAAGACTACCATCATTATGTGGGGGATCCTCCGACCGATTTGAACCTTTACCCTCATTCTCCGGGCTACCGTTTGATTTTGAACAATATTTTGTTTCCGGCGGCTAAGAAGGAGAAGCACAAGACATAAAAAAAACGATTTATAGCGGCATCTGCTTCGTTGCGCGAGGGATTCGAAAATGCTCACGAAAGGCAGTGCAAGCCGAGTGCAGAGCCAAGTTTCTGCTTGAGCTATGCCGAGGCGCAGCCTGCTTTCGCTGCAAAGCAGCAACGAAAGTACGCTCCGCTTTTCTCACCCTCGCGACGCCTCGCATCTGCTCGCTATAAATCGTTTTTTGAAGAGAGGGGTAAGAAGCGGCATCTGCTTCGTTGCGCTCGGTCGCGAAGTCCTTATGGGGATTGGGACTGGAAACAAAAAAAGCGGTTCGTTAGAACCGCTTTTCTTATACCTTGCTATTGATTATTCAGCAGGGGCGATAGCTTCATTCGGGCAAACCGAAGCGCAAGTACCGCAATCTGTGCATTGATCAGGATCGATGGAGTAGATGTCACCGGCACTGATAGCGCCAACGGGGCATTCATCGATGCAGGAGCCGCAAGCTACGCAGCTGTCAGAAATTTTGTAAGCCATTGTCGTAGAGTTTTTAAGGTTTTGAAATTCGGGGATGTCCCTGCAAGCATATGTTTTCCGTATGCCGCAAAAACATCATTTAGGGACTGCAAATGTAGGAAAACTAAACGAGTTGGCAAATACCGGCTTTGTTTTTTATGCACAGATATGGGTTGAAAGAAATCGAGGCGGAAGTGTGGCTGATAGCATGGGAACCATTACATTTGCTTGAATTGGATATTGAGGTTGGCTTATTGATGGGTAGGAAAAGTTTCTAAATCAAAGTTGTGATGAGATTGGCCTTGATTGCACTGCCTTCGGAAATCCGGCCCTATATCCGTTGCATTTTCTCATTGGAAGACGTGCGATGGATCGGTTTCGGTGGTTATCCGTATTCTTTCCCGTATATTTGTCCCTCGGGAGAAGAAGGGAATCTCGATAGGAAAGCCGTCTATTTCGATTCGGTGGATGCTTTGATGGATGCAGCCGACTTGGTTTTGGTGGCTGGACATAGGAAAGACCGTTTCGGATATATTTCCAAGGCTTTGCGGAAAGGAAAGGCGGTCTGGTCGATAGGTCCGGTGTGCGAGACATGGGAGGAGACAGCCAAATTGGCATCCTTGGCACAGGAGGCTCGGGTTTGCAATCAGGTATTCCATGCCGATAGGGAAACATCGCTCCTGCGTGTGGCTTTACCTTATATGAATGGCGTAGGCTTGATGCGTTTCGATGTCGCTTGCACGCCAGGATCAATGCTTAATGCCGATTGGGAAAGTAGTTTGCTTTTTCCCGCGTTCGACACGGCTCTGGCTTTAGGGAATGCTTCCGTTCGAAAGATGAAAGTCCGCAGTGCGTCCAGTATGGGAGTTTTCCCGGCGGATGCTGTGGTGGATATTGAATTCATGTCGGGAATGGAAGCGTTTTTGTGGATGGATCGGCTTGCAGGAATGCGTCGGTTTTCTGCCATAGCGGTTGCTGCGGAACAGGTGGTCAGGATGGATTTTTTGAAAGGCTGTTTGGAAATCCAGAAAGAGCCAGGCAATCGGGGGATTGAGTGTCGCGGACATGGCCCAGCAGGGGGGCAAGGGCAGGAGAAGGCTGCCTTGTCTTCGCATAGGAAGACGGTCAGGGCAGGCATGATCAGGGTGGGTCGGGAAATAAGTCCGGCACGTCCATTGTCCGACAATATACATTCTTTTGTCCAAGCTGTCCGGTCCGGGATTCGTTCCCGTTTCGGATTTTTGCAGAGCAGCGAGGTTCAGGAACGTTTCACGCAATTGAAAAGGAGCCTTTATGCGTAAGGTTGTCAAGAATATCTGCATAGGGAAGACGGCAGAGGCCGACGAATTCGTTTCCCGTTTGGTTCGGTTACGGGGAAGCGGAAACGTGAAGCATTTGGATTGGGGCGAATCGGTGACGGGCCTGGGACATTGCATGGAAGAATGGAATGGCAGCGGGGAAATGGAAATGCACGTATACCTTTTTCCTGAACGTAAGGAACCTGCATTGAGGCAAATTCGGGCAATTTGTTGTAAATGCCTTTGCTTTAAGTCGTGTGTGATTTATTTATGGGATTCGGGAGAATCGCGTCCCCCTTCGGTTTTCTGGATGGAGGATTTTCTTGCCAATGAAGAGGAATGCCGTTTTTACCGATTCCCTTTCGCTCGTCCGAACATATGGCAGATAGGGCTGAAACGTACTTTTGACATAGTCTTTTGCTTCTTGTCCCTTGTCTTGCTTTCGCCCGTTTTTCTGCTGTGCGCGTTATTGATAAAGCTGGATTCGGCCGGTCCTGTCTTTTATAGTCAGTTACGGATAGGACTGAAAGGCAAGGCCTTTAGGATATACAAATTCCGTTCGATGAGAGTAGGTGCAGAGCAAGGCAAACCGGAACTTTCCAATGAAGAGGATCCTCGGATTACGGCTTGGGGGCGAATCATGCGTCGATACCGGATAGACGAGCTTCCTCAGCTTTGGAATGTTATCAAAGGAGATATGTCCTTGATTGGATACCGTCCCGAAAGAGATTATTTCATAGAAAAAATAGAACAGGTATTTCCTCTCTATTCCTTGCTGTATGGCATCCGACCGGGTATTACGTCC
This sequence comes from Candidatus Pullibacteroides excrementavium, assembly GCA_017694335.1. Classification (GTDB taxonomy): domain Bacteria; phylum Bacteroidota; class Bacteroidia; order Bacteroidales; family P3; genus Pullibacteroides; species Pullibacteroides excrementavium. The sequence goes on along the minus strand of JADIMZ010000091.1, from coordinate 4,212 downwards.
CAGGGGATGGTCAATTATGGCTATGCGGAGAATGTGGATGAGATGCTGGAACGATTGGGCGAGGATATGGATTATTTGCGTAAACTGACCGTGAAACCTATAAGGCAGGATTTGAAGGTGATGCTGAAGACCGTGCAGGTAGTGTTTCGCGGGTTAGGCAAATGAGGTTCACGGAATCATGCCGGTCAGGAAAGGAAAAGCGGCCGACGGGAAAAAAAACGAACGATACAGGAAAATGGAAGATACATTCAGACATAAGGGATTGCGCCGGAAAATGATAGAGAATCTGCAATCTTTGAACATTGCCAGCAAGGAGGTGCTGGCCGTAATGGGGGAAATCCCGCGGCATTTGTTTCTCGATTCGGTCTTCGATTCCCAGGCGTACCAGAACAAGGCTTTTTCGATAGGAGATGAGCAGACAATATCCCATCCTTCTACTGTAGCGCTGCAGAGTACCTTATTGGACGTTTTTCCCGGAGCCAAGATTTTGGAAGTGGGAACCGGTTCAGGCTACCAGGCCTACGTTTTGGAAAAGCTGAAGGCGGACGTTTACTCTATCGAAAGACAGAAGGCCTTGTATCTGAAGACAAAAGCATTGTTGGCGAGTTTCCATAGCCGTGTGCATTGCTTTTACGGGGATGGTTATCAAGGCCTGCCTCAGTTTGCTCCTTTCGACCGTATCCTGGTCACTTGCGGGGCGGCTTCGCTTCCCATGGATCTGGTGTCTCAGCTTAAGATAGGGGGATTCATGGTGATTCCGTTGGGAACGCCCACGCAAAGGATGGCAAAGGTAATCCGTAAGAACGAGACGGAATTGGACTATAGCTGGCATGGGGATTGCCATTTCGTACCTATGTTGCCGAATCGGACGGGGGATAAGCGTTATGTGTCTTGATTGGCATTATTATCGAGAAACCTCCTTTTCGACGCAGGATTTGGCAAAATCCTGGCTTTCGGCAAACAGGCAGCCGGTATCAGCCAAGGAGGACGCGGAATCGGGACTTGATTCCGGCTTGATTTCACAGAGGACAATGGAGATGGATAGGGTCGGGGTGTTTTATACCTTTTCCCAGCAGAAAGGCAGGGGGCAAGCTGGAAACGAGTGGTTCTGCGGCCGAGGCGACAATATTGCGATGACGCTGGTTTTCCAGCCACGGGAATTGGATGCCATGTATCTGTTTTGCCTTGACATGGCATTGAGCATGGGGATTTTGCGGTATGCTCGCCGGATAAATGCGGATTGTTGCTTGAAATGGCCTAACGATTTGTATTCCGGGAACCGGAAGCTGGCCGGAATTTTGATGGAGACGCGAATAGCCGGTACTCAAGTGGAAGAGGTCTATTTGGGTATCGGTTTGAACATGAATCAGGAAGTCTTTCCGGAGAATCTGCCTAACCCGGTTTCTTTCCGGCAGCTGGACGGCATGGTCAGGGATTTGCAAGAGGAGAGCCGGCAACTGGCTGTGGACATAAGCAATGCGTATGATTCGTTCATGAAGCGATTGGCAGGGAATAGGGGAAAGGAAGAGTCGGTTTTTGAACGTTATAAAAAGGAATATCTGGATTCTTTGCTCTTTCGGGGGCAGTGGAGGGATTTCTTTTTCCGAGGAGAAATCGTCCATGCCAGGATAGAGGATGTGGACGAGTGCGGCCATCTTTGGCTGCGCGATAGACAGGGCAGGATGTTCTCGGCCGATATCAAGGAATTGCGATACTGCCTTCCCGGATAAAGCATCGGGAGGGTAATTTCTGCAAGGCAACCGGGTCTGTCGCTTGCTCGAAGAGCCCGAATATGGCGCTGCCGCTCCCGCTGAGCGAGGCATAGGTGGCACCGGCATCATACAGGCATTGTCTTATTTGACCCAAAATCGGGAACCGGGGAAATAAGGTCTTTTCGAAATCGTTTTCAATCAGTTTTTTCCAATCGGAAATGTCTTCATGGAGCAGTTCGGCCAGATGCGGGCGGCCTTCAGCGGGTCGACAGCCTCTGTAGGCATCGGCTGTGGAAATAGCTACGTCAGGCACGACAATGACCAGATGCAGTCTTTTTCGATGGCAGTTGTTCCATTTTTCCAATTGTTCGCCGCGTCCGTAGCCGATGCAGGCATGGCCCTGCAGGAAAAAGGCGCAATCACTGCCTATTTGAGAAGCGATGGCTGATAAATCGTTGACTTTCAGGTTTAATTTGGCAAACTCGTTGATGGATTTGAGCGCATAGGCGGCATCGGAAGATCCTCCGCCAAGCCCCGATCCCATCGGTATGCTCTTGAGCAGCTGCAAGCGGCAGGCCGGGTATTCGTTTCCGCCGAGACTCCTCATCGCCTGCATGGCTTTGCAGACCAGGTTCTCTTCCTTCCTGCCGGGGACCGGAAGTCCTTCGCAAAGGAATTCATCGTTTTCAGCTTTGCTGATTTCCAATACATCGTGAAGGAATGGCACTTCCAAAAACGACAGCTCCAAATCGTGGTATCCATCGGCGCGTTTACGGAGAATCTGCAAGCCGATATTGATTTTGGCAGGAGGGAAGAGTATCATGGCCGGCAATTAGCTGTTCATCGAAGCCAGGAATTCCTCGTTATTGGAGGTTTGCGGCAGGCGAGTGCTGAGGAACTCCATCGTTTCCACCGGAGTCATGTCGGAGAAATGATTCCGGAGAATCCATACTTTCTGACGAGTGGCGTTGTCTTGCAGCAAGTCGTCGCGACGGGTGCTCGAAGCCACGATGTCGATGGCCGGGAAAATGCGGCGGTTGGAAATCTTGCGGTCAAGCTGGATTTCCATGTTTCCGGTTCCCTTGAATTCTTCGAAGATTACTTCGTCCATCTTGGAGTTTGTCTCTGTCAGTGCCGTGGCCACGATAGTCAGCGAACCTCCGTGTTCGATGTTCCGTGCAGCACCGAAAAAGCGTTTGGGCTTCTGCAGCGCATTGGCTTCGACCCCGCCGGAGAGCACTTTGCCCGAAGCCGGGCTTACAGTGTTGTAGGCACGGGCCAGACGGGTAATGGAGTCCAAGACAATCAGGACATCATGCTTGCATTCCACCAGACGTTTGGCTTTTTCCAATACGATATTGGCTATTTTGACATGCCGTTCGGCCGGCTCATCGAAAGTGGAGGCGATAACCTCGGCTTTGACGCTGCGTTGCATGTCGGTCACTTCCTCCGGACGCTCGTCAATCAGGAGCACGATGATATAGACCTCTGGATGGTTATAGGAAATAGCGTTGGCAAGCTGCTTCAAGAGCACGGTCTTACCGGTTTTCGGAGGAGCTACGATCAGACCGCGCTGGCCTTTGCCGATAGGCGTGAACATATCCATCAGACGCATCGAGATGGAATTTTCCGGGTCGCCGGTCAATGTGAACTTTTCATTCGGGAAAAGCGGGGTCAGGTAATCGAAGGGGATTCGGTCGCGGACTTCTTCCGGAGGACATCCGTTGATAGCGATTACCTTGCCCATCGGGAAGTATTTTTCACCTTCACGAGGGGGACGTACCGTGCATTCTACCGTATCTCCGGTCTTGAGACCTAAAAGCCGGATTTGTTGCGGCGAAACATAGACATCGTCCGGGGAACTCAAATAGTTGTAATCGGATGAACGCAGGAAACCGAAACCGTCAGGCATGGTTTCCAGCACCCCTTCATAGGTCACGAAATTCTCAAAGTTGTAAAGAGGCGTGGTCTCTGCCGGAGCCGCGGCCGGGCGGCGGTTGTTGGATAAGGCCGTTTTATCGCTTTGCACGGCACGGTAGAGCTGGTCTTCGTCAATCCGGTTGTTGCGTTCGTTTTCGCTTTCTTTGCGTTCAGCTTCCGAAACGGCAGGTGTCTCCGTGACCGGGTTTTCCGGCGTGGCGGCCGTGGCGGTATTTTCTGTGTTCTGATATTCGTTTTCGGAAAAATCCTCGTCTAAAGAATTCGGGTATTCATCGTAAACCGGGGGCTCCGCTGCTTTTTTCAGAATGGGAGGCTGGATGCGGTTTCGGTCGTAATTGCGTTCGTACCCTCGGTCGGAGTAGTTGTTATAGCGGGAGTTGTTGTATCTAGGGTTGAATCTCCTCGTCTGGTAGTTTCCTCCGTTGTTCGAAGCCGATCCGTTCCGGTTGTCGGAAACGGTGTCTTCAGAAGCTTTGGCTGGCGTTCTTTCTTCGCTGCTGCTGTTGAATGAGGATGCCGTGCTGGCCGATTCTTCCCGGAGTTTGCGCGGGCGGCCCCT
>JADIMZ010000090.1 GCA_017694335.1 Candidatus Pullibacteroides excrementavium | reverse complement strand
ATCCCATCCTCTCGCCTCCATCAAACCTTTTCAAGCAAACCCAAAGAACTATAAAACAACTGATATAAAACAAATTAACAAAAATATTAAATAATTGTTAATAAATAAAACGAAACATTCTTCTTTTCAATTCCAAAATTGTAACTACCTTTGCCCTCCGATATGGAAACAACAGAACGCTATCAAATATCGGAAAGGATGCTTTCTCTCTTGAAAAAAGGAAAGTTGTTTCTGTTAGTTTTGAACTTTTTTACTTTGGCGATTCCAGGGGAATCGCTTTTTTTTTATCGGGCTCTCGCTGAAAGAACAACATCCCGCGTAAAATATCATTAACCCCAATATTTGTGCCTTATGAAAAATAAAAATCTAATCTCAATCACCGACTTCAGCAAAGAAGAGCAACTGCACTTGCTGGATGTGGCGGAAGAATTCGCAAAGAATCCTCGTCAACGAATCCTGGCCGACAAAATTGTTGCCACCTTGTTCTTCGAACCCTCTACCAGAACCCGCCTCAGCTTTGAAAGTGCAGCCAACCAACTCGGAGCTCGTATCATAGGGTTCTCGGATGCTTCCAACAGTAGCGTGACCAAGGGTGAGACCTTGAAAGACACAATATTGATGGTCAGCAACTACGCAGACTTGATTGTCATGCGACACCCCCGCGAGGGCAGCGCCCGCTATGCATCCGAAGTGGCGAAAGTGCCTGTCATCAATGCCGGCGACGGGGCCAATCAACACCCCACCCAATGCCTCCTTGATTTGTATTCCATCCGCAAGACACAAGGCCGCCTGGACAACTTGAACATTGCTTTTGTCGGAGACCTCAAATATGGGCGTACCGTACATTCCCTGGCCCAAGCCCTATGCAATTTCAACTGCACCTTCCATTTCGTGTCACCCGTCGAGCTCAAAATGCCCAGCTATGTAAAACAGACCGTCAAAGATAATCATCTGGAGTACCATCAATACACAGAATTGTCCGAGGTCATTCCTTTTGCTGACATTATTTATATGACCCGGGTTCAACGGGAACGCTTTGCCGACCCGATGGAATATGAAAGGGTGAAAAACAGCTGCATCCTCAACAAGGCCATGCTCAAAGGTTGCAAAGAAAACATGAAAATCCTGCATCCTCTGCCGCGTGTCAATGAAATCGCAACCGATGTAGACAACACGCCTTATGCTTACTATTTCCAGCAAGCACACAATGGCGTCTTTGTCCGTCAAGCCTTGATGTCGCTGATTTTGGGAGCCAAAGAATAATTTTCGCAAACCTTCAGAAAGACACCGGAATCTTTTCCGGCCCATTCTGAACCGCTTGCATTTCCCATTAACTATCCATAAAAAAAAGAATTAACAATGGTAAAAAAAGAATTAATCGTTTCCGCCATCGAAAACGGAACCGTCATCGACCATATCGTTTCCAGTGAAGTCTTCCGGGTAATGCGACTGCTCAACCTGGAAAAATGCGAAGAAACCGTCTACATGGGTTCGAACCTGGAAAGCCAGAAGCTTGGAAAAAAAGGCATTATAAAAGTAGCCAACCGTTTCTTCGCTCCTGAAGAAATCAATAAGATTGCATTAGTCAGCCCCAATGCCACCATCATTGAAATTCGGAATTTCGAAGTGACCAAAAAGACAAAAGTAGAACTTCCGCAAAGGGTCAAAGGCATTGTCAAATGCATGAATCCTAATTGCATCACCAACCACGAAGCCATTGAAACCGATTTCAGCGTGGTCCAGAATCCGGATGTGAAACTGAAATGCCATTTCTGCGAAAAGTTCACAACCAAAGAGAATATGGAGTTCTTGTAGAAATGAACCTTATGTGAATCAGAAAGAAAAGAACTCCCGACATCTCGTTCAAAAGAAAATCCCCTGCAACGGGGATTTTCTTTTAGAATGCGACTCCTGCTTCGCACTCTGACAATAGACAATATGAACTAATCCCGTTCCTCGCCCGAACTCACAGAATCCGATGCGGACGGGACCGATGTTTCCGCATGCCCACTCCCCTCCATCGGTACCGGTTCATGCATCCCAGCCTCCCCCAGTCCCAAAGCAACCGAAATCGTATTTGCCGTTCCAGAAAGCCCTTCCGGCTGCAAAACCATCATCTTCTGATGCACCGGAACAACAGAGGCATCCTCCTTGCAGGCATCCTCCGTGTCTTGATGCTTGATTGTCTTCAGGGGAAGAACCTCTTGGCTTTCCACTACATCCACACCCGGCCCAGATTTCTCTCCAAGCGTTTTCTTTTCATCTCCCAAGGGTTCACGGTAACCTTGCTTCGACTGCTTTTCCATCAAAAGCAAGACCTTGTTCTTATAAGCATTTTCAGCGGCAATCTGTTCTGCCGCCTTGATAGACTGGTCGATTCCTTCTCCCCACACCTCTTCTTCCACCATAGCCGCTACCTTGTACAGCCGCTTCCCCTTCTGGTTCATCGTCCCCTGTACTTGAAAATTGACCTTATAACGTTCTTTCTGCCCCCAGTCAATCAGCTTGCTCTTGTAGTTCCAATCCCGCTTTTCAATTTCATCCATATCGATATGGACGGCCACCACTCTTTTCAGTATGACTTTTTCCGTAAAGCGATAACCTTTGTCCAGAAAAACCGCTCCCATCAAAGCTTCCAACGCATTCCCATCTACCGATTTGAACCCTCCAGCTTTGACATCGATATTCAGAAGCTCATGCAGCCCCATCTTCTGGGCTACTTTATTCAATGTTGCCCGGCTTACCATCTTGGAACGCATTTCTGTCAAAAATCCCTCATCCTTATTAGGATAACGCATAAACAGATAATGCGCCACTGCCGTGCTTATCACCGAATCTCCAAGATACTCCAAGCGCTCATTGTTACTTTTGATGCCGCCTGAAACACGGGAAGCCGATTTATGGCGGAAAGCCAGTCGATATAAAAAAATATTCCCGGGATAAAACCCGAGAATATTTTTCACAGCCTTGTACAATTTCTTTTCTTTTGAAAAAGAGGCCGCTATGAATCCAAACATAGAATATAATTCTGTTTTATTCTTCGTATTTCCGGAAGGCTATCGACACATTATGTCCACCGAAACCGAAAGTGTTGCTCAAAGCCACACGGATATTCCGCTGCTGCGGTTTCCCGAATGTATAATTAATCTTGTTATCCAATTCGGGATCATCCGTAAAATGGTTAATGGTAGGAGGAACTATACCGTTCTTCACTGCCATAGCCGTTGCAATCGCTTCAATGGCTCCGGCCGCCCCCAACAAGTGTCCCGTACAGGACTTGGTGGAACTGATATTGACATCATACACATGTTCACCCAAGAATTGCTTGATGCCCAACACCTCCGGAACATCACCCGCAGGCGTGGAAGTTCCATGGGTGTTGATATAATCCACATCTTCCGGTTTGGAATGGCTGTCTTCCAATGCCAGCCGCATCGCCCTTGCCACATGCAAACCTTCCGGTTGCGGCGCGGTCATATGATAGGCATCACCCGTCAATCCACAACCGATTACTTCCGCATAAATCTTGGCTCCACGAGCTTTGGCATGTTCCAATTCTTCCAGAATCAAGCCTCCGGCACCTTCACCCAATACAAAACCATCCCGGTCTTTGTCGAAAGGACGAGACGCCGTCTTGGGATCGTCATTGCGCACCGACAAGGCATGCATGGAATTAAAGCCACCCACACCCGCCGGGGTCACAGCCGCTTCCGAGCCTCCGCATACGAAAGCATCGGCTTTGCCTGTCTTTATATACATATAGGCATCCGCCAAGGCATTTGCCGAAGAAGCGCAAGCGGAAACCGTGGCGAAATTCGGACCATGGAATCCATTCTTGATACTGATGTAACCGGCAGCGATATCGGCAATCATCTTAGGGATGAAAAACGGACTGAACCGAGGGGTCCCGTCTCCCTTGGCATAATCGCACACCTCGTAGAAAAGGCTTATCAAACCTCCGATACCCGAAGCCCAGATAACACCGACACGGTCTTTATCCAATTTCGAATATTCCAAAATACCCGAATCGGCCACCGCCTCATCCGAAGCGACCATCCCGTATTGGGAGTAAAGGTCGTGCTTGCGCACCTCCTTGCGATCCATGTACTGGGAAATGTCAAATCCTTTCAGTTCGCACGCGAACTGCGTCTTGAACTTCGATGCATCGAAACGGGTAATCGGAGCGGCACCGCTGGTACCGGCCAAAAGGGCATTCCAATAATCTTGAAGATTGTTTCCGATAGGCGTCAAAGCCCCCATCCCGGTAATAACGACTCTCTTTTGTTCCATAAAAGTCAACAATAATTAAATAAACCCAAGCTGTTTCTATCTAACTTTTCGCTGCTCGCAAGAAAACAGCCCAATAAGAGCGAAAAGGCGGAAAGCAATATTTTGCTCCCCGCCTCCTCCTCCAAAATCAAGAAATCTGGAATTATTTCTTGTTTTCTTCGATATATTTGATGGCGTCGCCTACCGTGGCAATCTTTTCAGCTTGATCATCAGGAATGGAAATGCCGAATTTCTTTTCGAATTCCATAATCAACTCAACGGTATCAAGTGAGTCAGCACCAAGGTCGTTGGTAAAGTTTGCTTCAGGAGTAACTTCTTTTTCGTCAACGCCAAGCTTATCGACGATGATAGCTTTTACTTCGCTTTCGATTTCTGACATGATTTTCTTAAATTTTTGGGTTAAACTGGATGCAAAGGAACGGCTTTTTTGGAAATCTGCCAACTATTGCCGCCTGTTTTATTCACAAAAATATGTTAATTACATACAAATCAACAACATGCGACCAAAAAGAATTTAACTCCGAAAAAACGTGGCGGCTCCATACGGCTCCTGTGCACAAAAGCGTGTTAAAATCCCGTATTGCCCGGCTTCCTTTTTTTCTTTTTATGCTTATCTTTGCAGCCTGTTTCGGGGAAGGCGTAGCCTCCTCGAAGCACAAAACACTGAAAAACAAACCAAAACTTCTTATTGCGGCATGAAAGAGGCTATTTGCAATGTGGCTCTCTTTGCTTCCGGCAACGGAACCAATGTGCAACGGATCTGCGACTATTTCCGAGGCCATTCGTCCATACATCCGGCCGTATTGGTTTGCAATAATCCTAAAGCATACGTGTTGGAAAGGGCGAAACATTTGTCCTTGCCCGTTGTCATTGCAAGCCCGGCCCAGCTCAAGGATCCGGAATTCATGCTGCCCGTGCTGCGCCAATACAACATCACCCATATTGTCTTAGCCGGATTCCTGTGCCTGATACCCTCTTACTTGGTCGATGCCTATCCGAACCGTATCGTCAACATCCACCCTGCCCTGCTGCCGAAATTCGGAGGCAAAGGAATGTACGGGATGCATGTACACGAGGCGGTTGCCAAGGCGAGAGAAAGCCATAGCGGTATCACTATCCACCTGGTAGATCATCATTATGATCACGGAACGAACCTTTTCCAGGCTCGATTCCCGATAGTCCCAGGAGAAGATGCCCATTCGATTGCCGAAAAGATACACCGATTGGAACAGACTTACTTCCCCTTGGTACTCGAAAAATGGATGACCGGAGAGTTGCCGGAATCATTCCCCGAACTGGAGCAAGTGGAAACGCATTGGAATTCCGAATGGACAGAAACGAATCCGAATACACAAACTTTCTAAATCCGAATACACAAACCTTCTAAAATAAAAACCGTGAACGAAACAGTCATTTTTTCCGTTGTGCTTTTGGCCGTTTTAGGATTGGTGCTGGCACTAATCCTTTATTTGGTGGCCCAAAAATTCAAGGTTGAAGAAGATCCCCGTATCGATCTGGTTGCCGAAGCCCTTCCGGGTGCCAACTGCGGTGCTTGCGGAAAAGCAGGATGCCGCGACATGGCCGAACAAATCGTCAAGGATCCTTCTTACACCGGATGCCCGGTCTGCAACGCCGACAACATCGCCAAGATTGCAGAAATCCTAGGACGGGTACCCGAAGAAAAAGAACCCTGCATCGCAGTGGTTCGTTGCAAGGGCGGAAAAGTCAATTCCCCCGCCAAAGTCCAGTTCGAAGGCCTGCAAAGCTGCAGTTTCGCCAATAGCCTCTTCACAACCGAAGGTGGCTGCCCGTTCGGATGCCTGGGCTGCGGCGATTGCACCAAGGCCTGTACGTTCGATGCCATCCATATGAATCCGGAAACCGGTCTTCCGGAAGTGGATCCGTATAAATGTACTGCCTGCGGCGCCTGTGCCAAAGCCTGCCCGAGAGGCATCATCGAAATCCGCAAGAAAAGAGAGGCTACCGGCCGTGTATATGTCGGCTGCATGAACAAGCAAAAAGGGGTATATTCGACCAAGGTCTGCAAGATTTCCTGCATCGGCTGCGGCAAATGCGTCAAGGTCTGCCCGCAAAACGCGATTACCTTGGCCAACAACCTGGCCTACGTCAACGACGACCTCTGCATCGCTTGCCAGAAGTGCGTGGAGGCTTGCCCGACCAAAGCCATGACCATCATGCCGCTCAGCAAGAAACTGCCCGAAACGCCCAAGGCCGAACCGGCAAGCGCTCCGGCAGCCGCTACCGAACCCATGCAAAAAGCAGAAGCGCAAGCTTGATTCCATTTCTAACGGTAAAAAGACAAAATGAATATGAAAACATTCAATATAGGCGGGGTTCATCCCAACGACAGCAAGCTCAATGCCGATGCGCCGATGCAGGAGTTGCCGATTCCCAAGCAAGTCTGCGTCATGGTCAGCCAGCACCTGGGAGCCCCATCCCAGCCTATTGTCAAAAAAGGGGACAAAGTAAAAGTAGGTACCGTCCTGACCTCCAACGACGCGTTCTTAAGCGCCGTGGTCCACTCCCCTGTCAGCGGGACCGTCAACAAAATCGCCGATGTCATCGACGCTTCCCTCTATCCGAAACCGGCCATCTTCATCGATGTGGAAGGGGACGAATGGGAAGAAAACATTGACCGGAGCCCGGAAATCAAACGCGAAATCAACTTGGAAGGCCCGGAAATCATCCAAAAGATAAAAGAAATGGGTATTGTCGGCATGGGGGGAGCCTGTTTCCCGACCCATGTAAAACTGATGCCGCCCAAGGATGCCAAGGCCGAATATCTCTTGCTCAACGGGGTGGAATGCGAGCCCTACCTGACCTGCGACTACCGCCTGATGCTGGATCACGCCGAAGAAATCATGATAGGCGCCCAGATTCTGATGAAGGCCCTGAATGTTTCCCAAGCCATCGTAGGCATCGAAGCCAACAAGCCCAAGGCTATCGCCCACATGAGCGAAAAGGCAAAGAAATTTCCGGGTATCAGCGTGCAAGCCTTGAAGATGAAATACCCGCAAGGAGCCGAAAAGCAACTGATCAAAGCCTTGACCGGACGTGCTGTCCCCTCCGGCAAATTGCCCATCAACGTGGGCTGCGTGGTAGACAATGTAGCCACCTGCTACGCGGTTTACCAAGCCGTGCAGAAGAACATGCCGCTTGTACAGAGAATCGTCACGGTGACCGGTCCCAGTGTTCCCCAGCCGACCAACTTCCTGGCCCGCCTCGGGACTCCGGTATCCGCTTTCCTCGAAGCCATAGGCGGCGTACCGGAAGATACCGGCAAAGTGATTTCCGGCGGTCCTATGATGGGCAAGGCCTTGGCCAATACCGAAGTCAGCTCCGTGAAAGGGATGTCGGGCATTTTGGTATTGCCTGAAAAGCAAGCCCACCGCAACACGGTATATCCCTGCATCCGCTGCGGCAAATGCGTGGAAGCCTGCCCGATGGGGCTGGAACCCTATCTGATTGCCTCCACCAGCCTGGCCAAAGCTTTCGACTTGACGGAAAAAGCCAGAGTGATGGACTGCATCGAATGCGGTTGCTGCCATTTCACCTGCCCGTCCAATCGTCCGCTATTGGATGCCATCAAGTTAGGCAAATCCACCGTTGGAAAAATCATCCGTGCAAGAAACGCAAAGAATTAAGAACCTTTAGAATTTAAGCGATATGGCTGAAAATACGAAATGGGTAGTATCGGGCGCCCCCCATATACACGGCTCCGATTCCGTTACCAAAATCATGTGGGGCGTGGTCATTGCCTTGATTCCCGCATTCCTTGTCAGTGTCTATTTCTTCGGGCTGCAAGCCTTGGTGCTGACGTTGGTCACCGTGGCTTCCTGCCTTTTGTTCGAGTTTCTAATCAATAAGTTCTTTTTCAAAAGACCTTGCTGCTTAGGAGACGGTTCAGCGATGATTACCGGTCTGCTGCTGGCTCTGAACCTGCCGTCGAACCTGCCGTTATGGATGGCTATCGTAGGTTCTTTGGTTGCTATCGGCGTGGCCAAATGGGCATACGGCGGATTGGGATCGAATCCTTTCAATCCGGCCTTGGTAGGACGTGTGTTCCTGCTGATTTCCTTCCCGGTGGCCATGACTACCTGGCCGCTGCCGCACGCCCTGTTCGGCGGAAGCACGGTTACCGATGCCATTACCGGCCCGACGCCTCTGGCTATCGCCAAGGAAGCGCTCAAGACCGGACAGACACCGGAGCAAATCATGAGCGAACTGCCCGCCTATTCCGATATGCTGTTCGGGAACATGGCCGGTTCGATGGGTGAAATTTCCGCGATTGCTATCCTTTTAGGCGGTATCTTCATGCTTTGCCGCCGAATCATCACCTGGCATATTCCGGTCGCTTTCTTGGGAAGCGCTTTCATCTTTGCCGGAATCCTCTGGTTAGCCGACCCGACCCAGTTCATGGATCCGGTGTTCCACCTGCTGACGGGCGGTATCATGCTCGGCGCCATCTTCATGGCTACCGATATGGTGACATCGCCTATGACCAACAAAGGAAAACTGATTTTCGGTGTCGGTTGCGGCGTATTGACCATTCTGATCCGTACTTTCGGCGCGTACCCGGAAGGAGTTTCGTTCGCCATCCTGATCATGAACGCCTTTGTTCCTCTGATCAACCGTGGCTGCACACCCAAACGCTTTGCCAACGCAAAATAACCTGCCGTTATGAAAAAGAAAGAATCGACATTAAAAAACATGATACTCAGCACGGCTCTGATTGCCGGCATCTCCGGGCTTGCCTTGGGATTCGTCTATAACATCACCGAACCCAAAATCAGCGCGGCCAAGAAAGCCAAGGAAGAGCTGGCTATCAAAAACGTATTACCCGATTTTGAACGCAAAGAAGACGGGAAAATCCTGATGAAAGGCGAAAAAGATTCCATCTCCTACTCTGCGGCTTTCAATGGAGACCAGCTGGTGGGAATCGCGGTCAATACCTATTCGATGAATGGTTTTTCCGGTGAAATCGGCCTGATGGTCGGAATCCTGCCCGATGGAACCATGAACAAGGTTTCCGTCCTGCTTTGCAATGAAACCCCTGGTCTGGGTACGAAAATGACCGACCCGGGTTTCTATACCCAATTTGAAGGCAAAAATCCGGCTTCGTTCAACTTCAAAGTGAAGAAAGACGGCGGCGATGTGGATGCCATCACATCGGCCACGATCAGCTCGCGCGCATACTGCGATGCCTTGGATCGGGCTTTCAGAGTATTTAACCAAATCGTATCCACCAAATAAATCCGATTGACATGAGTGCAAAAATTAATCAATGGCAGAATTTCAGTAAGGGATTGCTCAAGGAAAGCCCTACTTTTTCCTTGATTTTGGGGATGTGCCCTACCTTGGCTGTGACCTCCTCGGCACAGAACGGATTGGGGATGGGTTTGGCTACCACCTTTGTACTGACGCTTTCCAACGCGCTTATCTCGATGCTCAAATCCCAAATTCCCGATAAGGTCCGTATCCCGTGCTTCATCGTGGTAATCGCGGCTTTCACGACCATCGTGGATTTGCTGATTCAAGGCTATGTTCCCGCTTTGGCTGCCAGCTTGGGCGTATTCATTCCCCTGATTGTAGTGAACTGCATCGTATTAGGTCGTGCTGAAGCTTTCGCCTCGAAAAACGGAGTCGGTTCTTCTATCGTGGACGGGCTCGGCATGGGGCTCGGGTTCACGATTGCGTTGACCATCCTCGGGATGATCCGCGAAGCCTTGGGTGCCGGATCGTTCTTCGGCAACAAGTTCATCGACGGGGACGGTATCATCGTCTTCATCCTGGCTCCGGGCGCTTTCATGGTCCTTGGTTTCCTGATTGCGCTGATTCACTATGTATCGGGTAAGAAACACTAATTTCCCTAAAGCTAAAAAACAAACGTCATGGAATATATTCTTCTTATCATAAGCACGATATTGGTCAACAATATCGTTTTTGCCCAGACCTTGGGGATTTGCCCTTTCTTAGGGGTGTCCAGCAAGATTTCCTCGTCGGTCGGGATGGGGGCCGCGGTAGTCTTCGTCATCACGATTGCTACCTTGATTACCTTCTTGATCAATCAATACATCCTGGTGCCTCTGCATCTGGATGCTTTCCTGCAGACCTTGGTATTCATCCTGGTTATCGCTGCCTTGGTACAGATGGTGGAAATCATCTTGAAGAAAGTGAGCCCTTCGCTGTACTCGGCTTTAGGTATCTTCCTGCCGTTGATTACGACGAACTGCGCCGTGTTAGGTGTGGCTCTGTTGGTCATCCAAAAGGAATACAATCTGCTGGAGAGCGTAGTTTATGGATTCGGTACCGCTGTCGGCTTCGGCTTCGCCCTGGTCATCATGGCCGGCATCCGCGAACAGCTGGAACTGGCTTCTGTGCCTAAAGGAATGAAAGGCAACCCGATTACCTTGGTGACAGCCGGTATCCTGGCGCTGGCTTTCATGGGCTTCGCCAACTTGGTATAAAACATACGCGATAGAGGGTCTTGCGCACCTGCGGCATACTACCCTTATCCTCAATTTTCAGATTAGAATAAAAGAAACAAACCTCGCTGAAAAAAGCGCAGGGCGGGTCGAAAAATTTCCGGTCCGCCCTCTAGCTTTTAATTGACAG
This sequence comes from Candidatus Pullibacteroides excrementavium, assembly GCA_017694335.1. Lineage (GTDB taxonomy): Bacteria > Bacteroidota > Bacteroidia > Bacteroidales > P3 > Pullibacteroides > Pullibacteroides excrementavium. Next base: position 9,861 of record JADIMZ010000090.1, on the reverse strand, counting down.
GAAATAAACTTTAATACAATACACAAATGAAGACAGCTGTCGTCGCCTTAGGAGGAAACGCCTTGCTCCGCAGCGGGCAAAAAGGGACTTTCTCCGAACAGATGCAAAACGTGACCACGACCTGCCAAGCTTTGGTAAAACTGATCCAACAAGGATATTCCATCTGCATCGGTCATGGGAACGGCCCTCAGGTAGGCAACGTAATGTTGCAGCATGAAGCCGGGAAGAAGGAATTCGGACTGCCTGCCATGCCGATGGATTTCTGCGTTGCCGAGACCCAAGGTTCGATCGGATACCTGATCGAGCTCTGCCTGTACAACGAATTGCACAAAGCCGGATTGACCAAGGATGTGATTTGCCTCTTGACCCAAGTGAGGGTGGACAAGAACGACCCGGCATTCCAAAAACCGACAAAGCCGGTAGGACCTTACTACACTAAGGAAGAAGCTGACAAATACGCGGCTGAAACCGGAGCCATCTTCAAGGAAGACCCCAAGGGCAACGGCTGGCGGAAAGTAGTCCCATCACCCACCCCGATTGAGATAAATCATGTCGGAACGATTCTCCGCGCTTTGGTCAACGACAATATCGTCATCACGGTAGGGGGCGGCGGAATCCCGGTAGTAGAGGAAGAAGGAATGTATCATGGCGTGGAGGCCGTTATCGACAAGGACTTGGCTTCCGCCTTGCTGGCATCGCGCATCGGGGCTCACTCGTTCTTCATCCTCACCGACGTGCCCAATGTCTGCATCCGTTTCCGCAAGCCGGACGAAAAGAAGCTGGAGCAAATCACGGTAGCAGAAGCTAAAAAATACCTGGCCGACGGGGAATTCGCCGAAGGCTCGATGGCTCCCAAAATCCGGGCAGCGCTCTTCTTCCTGGAACATGGCGGCCACGAATGCATCATCACCGAAGCCGGGATGCTGGGACAAGACCATGCCGGTACCCGAATTGTAAAGGAATAGTTAACATAAAACTCAATAACAATGGCTTTTAACTTGAAAAACCGGAGTTTCTTGAAACTCCTTGATTTCACCCCGAAAGAAATCCAGTACATGTTGGACTTGGCTAAACAGCTGAAAGCTGCCAAATACGCCGGCACCGAACAGCCCATGCTGAAAGGCAAGAACATCGTGCTGTTGTTCGAAAAAGACTCGACCCGTACCCGTTGCTCCTTTGAAACCGCTGCACACGACCAAGGCGCGCATGTAACCTACTTGGGACCTTCCGGTTCGCAGATGGGCAAAAAAGAATCCATGAAGGACACCGCCCGCGTATTGGGCCGTATCTACGATGGTATCGAATACCGCGGTTTTGACCAAAGCATCGTGGAAAGCCTAGCTGAATATGCCGGCGTACCTGTATGGAACGGTCTGACCAACGAATTCCACCCGACCCAGATTCTGGCCGACTTCCTTACCATGATGGAACACAGCGACAAACCGCTGCACCAGATGAGCTTTGCATACCTCGGAGATGCCCGTTACAATATGGGGAACTCCTTGATGGTAGGTGCTGCCAAGATGGGCATGGACTTCCGCGCCGTAGCTCCGAAAGAATACTGGCCCAATGAAAAGCTGGTGGAAGAATGCCGCAAGATCGCTGCCGAAACCGGTGCCAAGATTACCTTGACGGAAAATGTGGAAGAAGGCGTGAAAGGTGTTGACTTCCTCTATACCGACGTATGGGTATCGATGGGCGAACCGATGGAAGCCTGGGGCGAACGTATCAAGGCCTTGAAGCCCTACCAGGTGAACATGGACGTTATCAAGAAGACCGGCAACCCGCACGTGAAATTCCTGCACTGCCTGCCGGCTTTCCATAACTTGGAAACGACCATCGGCCGTGAAGTATATGAAAAATACGGCATGAACGGCTTGGAAGTAACCGAAGACGTATTCGAATCCAAGCACAGCATCGTATTCGATGAAGCCGAAAACCGTCTGCATACGATCAAGGCGGTGATGGTTGCCACCTTGGCCTAGTCATCATACGCTATCTGAATACACAAAGAGACCCTGCCAGAAAATTTTCCGACAGGGTCTCTTCGTTTCAATGAAAAGCCTCTAAACGGGGCTGCGCGACAAGAACGGCTTACCGCCACCTAATCGCGTTACAGCAAACCAAAGTCATACAAGATCTTCAAGCTTCAAGGAATAATCCCTCGGACCGAAAATCGAACTGCCAATCCGTACCAGCGTACTGCCCTCCTCCATCGCAATCTGATAGTCTTCCGACATTCCCATCGAGATTTCCTTGAAATGCTCCGCTCCGGAAAAATATCGGGATTTCAAATAATCGAACTCCTTATGCAGCCCCACGAATTCGGACCGGACCTGAGCCCTATCTTCCGTAAAAGTCGCCATCCCCATTACCCCGTCAATTCGGACATTCTTCAAATCGGCAAAAGCCTCTGAATCGAGCATCCGCTCCGCCTCCTCGCGCAAAAAACCGAACTTGGTTTCTTCCTGAGCGATATGGAATTGCAACAAGCACGGAATAACCCGCTGGCTCTTAGCCGCCATTTTATCCACTTCCTGCAAAAGCGCAAAGCTGTCGATGCTGTGAATCAACGTAACAAAGGGAGCGATGTATTTGATTTTATTGCTCTGCAGATGCCCGATGAAATGCCATTCTATGTCCGAAGGCAATTCCGGATGCTTGGCTTTCATTTCCTGAGCTTTGTTCTCCCCGAAAATACGCTGTCCCCAATCGTATACCGACCGAATGTCACTGACCGGCTTGTACTTGGAGACCGCCACCAAGCGGACTCCCGGCTTCAAAGCCTGCAAGATCCTTTCATAACTTTCTTTCAACATGGCTAATGAAATTTATATTGCACGGAGACGCTCTCGCTCAACGCACCTATCCCCGCTTCAAATTCCGATATCGGAGGGGGTGCTCGCATCCACCTCCTTGATGAATTCCACTTTCAAGGCATCCCCATCTTTTAATACTTTCAAATCCGGAAAGGAGATGGAGTCAACGCATTCACAGACGGTAAAATTAAAATTATCGCCTTTCTTCACCTTGACCAGGCAGGAAGCACTCACAGGAAGCAGTTTATAAGGATTATCCGGCACAAAAATATTCCCTTGCAAGTGCCCTTGAAGCCCATAATTGTACCCCAGCAATTCATTGGCCATCGAAATATGCCCCGAAAACAGAAGATTCCGAATCCGAGTGGAACTTAAATGCTGATTATGAAATAATTGTTCCGGAAATTTATCCAATTCGAAACCGTATTTCCTCCCATATTCCAACATCTGGTCGTAACTTCCTTTGCGATCATGCCCGAAATTATGGTTATACCCTACTACCATTCTCTTCACGCCCAAGACCCTGACAAGAATCTTCTCGATAAAATCCGAATAGGACATTTGTGAAAAAGCTTCGTCAAAACGCAGTATCAGAACCCTTCCCAAACCCGTCTTGGCCAGCAATGCCACTTTCTCCTCATCGGTCGACAATAAACGGAAACGATGATCATACGCATCGGCCGAACGCAGAACCATCCGAGGATGCGGGCTGAACGTTATCAGGACACTTTCTCCCGCATCCACTTCTGCATAATGGTTCAACAGGCTTATAACGGCCTTGTGCGCCACATGGACACCGTCAAACGAACCGACGGTAATTACTGGATTATGGACCGGTTTCCAATTCTCAAGGCCCCAGATTACTTCCATAGCAATAAAACTAAAAATCAACCGTCAATCCAACCATGAAATTAAAACGATACGACGGGTAATCATACCACATGTAATAACGCTGGGAGAGCAAGTTGTTCAAATCCAGGAACACGGTCATACGCTTGATAAAACGGTACTCTGCCCCGATGCTCCAATCGAAACAGCCTTTGAGCGTCTGTTCCGTACCACGGCGGTCCAAAGCTTTCATGTTCGTATAAGCCCGGATATCGGTATGGACAGACAAGCCTTCGATTATATTGTACTTGAAAGCGACATTGGCCATGAATTCAGGGCTGTAATACAACCGTTCGCTATAATGATTGTAAGTCGCGTCCAAATGCGCCATAATCTTGTCGCCAAAACGGAAATTCAAATCCCCTCGCACTCGAAGATTGAATATATCCCCACTATAAATAGGGACAAAATCATTATAACCATAATAATCATAATGCGCACCCCATTCGTAACGATAATAATCGAAACTCAATACATTCTCCATAAAATGTGTCGATACCTTTATCCGATAGTCGATGGACCGACTCAGATTCCCGCTCAAGCCCGCGTAAGCACTAAACTTATCCCGTGTAAATTCATAATCCTCGAACAGGGTCGGATGCAGGAAAGGATTGATTCGCGAAATCTTATCCTGCGTATTGCGCTCTACGCCCCCTCCGGTTCCGATAAAAAAGGTCAAAACCTTGTCCACTATATGCAGCTTCAAGTCAATGAGAGGATTAAATTGAAAATACGAAGCTTTATCCACCCGCCAGCTCCAAGCCGAATTGCCAAAAACATGAAAAACCAAGGCCGCATCCAATTCCACAAACTTGTATTTGTAGTATAATGTGGGCTGAAAATTCAAATGCCAAGCGTTCAACAACTCATTCCCTTCAATATAATAGGACTCATGACCCGTTTCACCATACTCCACATTCCAATACCCGTCTTTGACACCATCCCTGAATGTATTGTCTTCAAACCTCAAACGGCCTCCCACTTGCAAAACATCCACCGACCGCCTGTCTTGCAATATAACTTTCGACACGCCTCCATCGGCAATAATCGTATTTTCGGCCGAACGCCAATTAGTCATATTCAAATTGTAATCCAACGAAGCATCGAAACGCAAATCTTCCGCCTTCCTGGCATTGTCCGTAAACGATAATATACCTCGCGCATTCTGGTACCACCGTTTAGGCTGGTTCTCGTAATCGCCCAAATCCAAATTCGGCACAGTATCCCAATTTCCATACCCGTAACAATTGACTGCATGCTGGCTATACAAGATATTCAAGCTTGAGATGAATTTATCGGCAAAAATCCGTCCTACCACATCGGCTTCATTTATCGAATGATTGGTTTTGAACCGATCATACCCCTTGATATGGCCATAAGCCGAATGATGGCGGTAATAGGCCCCCACCTCATATTTCCGATCCCTTCCCATCCCGAAATTCAATTCTGCCAAAGGAGACAAATGATTTCCGAAACCCACTTTCACACTATTGTTCCACAACTTCGGAATAGGTTCCCCCATAATCTTGGCCGGTTTGATATTCTCTATCGGATATGTGGTAACAAATGGCCTGGAAACAATCTCGTAATCAAATCTCGGTACAGAAAGGGAGGTATCCAAGACTTTCGGGGAAAAAACGGGTTTCTCCATCAAAGTGAGGCTGGGTTGATAAGGGGCTGTAACAACAACCTTCTCATTGTATTCCTCCTTGACCGTTTCAGGTGCATCCTGAGCCCAGGATTGCAACCCGCCAAGCAGAATACCCGCTATCATGAATATAACACGCTTGTCCATTGTCTTTTTTCTAAAATTATCTACCATAAAAATTACATCTGAGGAAGCACGATTTCTTCTTCCGCGCCATACCGGGACGAACGGAACTCTTGTTCCTGGTTCAAGGCCGCAGCTTCTTTCTGGGAAATCATTTCCAATTTCTGACGAGCAAGCTCCTTCAAATCTTCACCTTCATAATTGTCGACTATGCTCTGCAAAGTCTGCTTGGCCTGCAACACATTACCTTTCTGATAGTAAATATCAGCCCATAACAAATAAGTTTTAGCCAGGTAATAATCATTAACGGCCTCATCTCTGATATAATCTATCACCATGCGCTCCGCCTCATCGTAAAAACCGGCCTTGACCCTTTGTTCCAATATCATGTAACGCGCTTCCGACGAATAATCCGGATTCGTGGATTTTGTAAGAGCTTCATATTGCTGCATCGATAGCTCATTTTCTCCTATGGCCGGAGCCGCATGAGCGATAAAATAACGGGCCTCATCCGATTCCTGAACTGTAATGCCCTCCGTCCGAAGAACTTCCAATGCCAATTCCACCAATTCCTTGCTCTGTCCCAGCGCTCGATAACAACGCATCTGTCCCACCTTGGCTGCCGCTATGTTCTCTGGCGTCGAGGCTATGCGCGCCACTTGCTGGTAATACCCCAAAGCCGGATTATAATCCTTGTCAGCATAATACATTTCTGCCAGCTTCAAGGCCGATGCTTCCGATTCCTCGATATTCAGCTGAGCCAGCCGGGCATAGGCAGCCTTCTGATTCACCCTGTCCCCAATCTTCTCCGCGCAAAAAGCCGCGTCTTTCCAAGCATCTACCATGAAAAAGCCCTGGGGATAAGTATCCAGATAATTCTTCAAACCATTCAAAGCTTCCGCGTAACGATTCTCCATCATCAAATTCTCTGCCGTCATATAAGTCAAAGAATCTTGCTCTGCCTGTTCCAGCTTCACATCCGGCAACATTGCCACATAAGAGAAATATTTGTCAATCTGGTTCATTGACATATAAATATTCCGGATGCTAGTCAATGCCTGACGGCCTTCCGCCGAAGAAGGGTTAGCACTGGCTACCGCCTTGAAGCACTGCAAGGCCTGATTGTTATTCCCTTGGTTATAATAAATCAAGCCCATCTTAGCCCAAGCCGACAAGGCTTTGGCAGAATTCGGATAAAAGTCGCGAAGCTTACGATAATACTGCAACGCTTTCGAATCCTGATCCATCGCCAAATAGGTCGATGCCAATTCTTCATAGACTTGAGGCATGTAGCTGGACTCGACAAAACGGTTCTCTATGGCCAGCAACAGAGCCTCCTTCTGCACATACTGCCCCATCGCACCTTCACAAAGAGACTTCTGCAACAACAAATAGTCTTCTGGCTTATACCCGAGCCCGGAGGCTTCATCGTACGATGATACCGCTGCCTCATAGTTCCCTTGCATGAAGTGGCAGTCGCCCAAACGAGCGTAAGCGTCAGCCTGCAAATACCGGCTCTTCTCCGAATCCTTCCAGGAAACGAACTTTTCAAAATACCGGACCGCCTGCGAGTAATCCGCATTTTCCATACTGGCGTACCCCATGCCCAAAAGAGCATCGGCATACTCCGGTAAATTCCGAGCCGATGAGGAAGAAAGGAACTGGCGATAAAATCCTAATGCCTTCTGATAATTCCCTGCGGAAAAATGGCATTCACCCTGCCAAAAATAAGCCCTCGTTGTCAAATCCGCATCAAAACCAGCCTCTGCGCACTTTGCAAAATAAGCCAAAGCTGTGCCATAAGCCCTACGATGGAATGATTCAACCCCTTTATTGAAGTAAAGCCGCTGTTCAATACGATTCAATTCCGGTGTCCGATGCTCGATTTTATTCAAGGATGCCAAAGCCATGTCGTAATTGCGCGTAGTCAAGTACATCCGTACCATATAAGCGTATATCCGCTTGGCATAAACCGAACCCGGGTATTTCTGCAAAAAATCTTCCAGAATCTTCAACGATTCATGATAGGGATTCAAGCCTAATTCATAAGCCAATTGAGCCTGATGATACATGGCATCCTCTGCCAACACCCTGTTTTCCCCTTCTATCTGCGCAGCCTGGGCAAAAGCATCCATGGCAAACTTCTTTTTGTTTTGCCGGACATAGCAGTATGCCAAATGATACAAAGCCGACTGCTTCAAGCCTGCAGGAGGATTCAATGGCATCACTCCCTGGAAATAATAGGCGGCAGAATCGAAATAATCCAGCTTGTAATAGCAATATCCCAGAATATAACGCCCTTCCGCATCCGGAACTTCAGCGGAATTGCGATAAAAATTGGTCATATAGGGCAAGGCTTCCTGATAACGGCCTTCTTTGTAGAAAGCCTCGCCGATCAAACGGCCTATTTCGGCAGCCCTCTTCTCCGAAGCCCCCTCCATCAAAGCCGGTCCTTTCTCTATCACTTCCTCGCTCTTCCCCAGAACATGATAAATCTGCAACATATACAAAGGGACAATGGATGCGAAAGCCGGATCGTCTTCAATCTTTTCAAAGTAATCCAATGCACTTTGATAATAACCTTCCAAATACAGGATATAGGCATAATAATATGTAGCAACCACCTGATACCGGTTTTCATGCTCCGTCAATTCGGAAAAGCTCAGCTTGGCTTCCGCGTAATCCCGCGTCATGAAGGCCGAATAACCTGCCCTGAACCAGTATAAATCCAATTCACCGGCTTTGGCATCAAGTTCTTCCGGTTTCACCATGCTATAATACTCCCCTGCAGAACGGTACCTCTTGTAGTCGTATTCAAAATTAGCCAGACGGAAATAAGCGCTATTGACCCGATTGCTGTTCGGATAGCATTCCACAAAATCCCGCAAGGCTTTCGCTCCGCTCTTATGGAAAAGCATTACATCGCACATGGCTTTGTAATACATGGTCTCCGAGCGCATGTACTCATCATCTTCTTCCAAACCCCGCTGTACTGCATCGAAAGCCCGCTTGGCCGCATTGAACTTATTATTCTCGTACAAGCGAACCGCCTGAGAGAAGCCATAAGCAGGCTCCTCGTAATACCCGGTATTCTGCGCATGGCCTCGTCCTGCCAGCATAATGAATGCATATGCCGCCAACAGCAGGACACAGCACTGTCTTTTTCTTATCATTGCTTAACGGTGTTTCGGTTTTACCGGAAATTTCATCTTATAATCCACACGCACATCTCCCTTGGATATGCTTTCAAGTTTACGCTTCAGCATCATTTTGCGCATCGAACTCAAACGATCCACAAAAACCTTCCCGTTCAAATGGTCGCATTCATGCTGTACGACCCGAGCCACGTACCCATCAAAGACTTCATCGTGCTCCGTCCCATCCGGATCCATGTACCGGACATGAATGACCGAAGACCTCGGCACATCCTCATGCACGCCAGGAAAGCTAAGGCAACCTTCATTGAAATACCAGACTTCGCCTTCTTCTTCGTATATTTCCGGATTTAGCAACGCCTTCCGGAACGTGGCCGCCTTAGGATCCTCTTTTCCAAAAGGAGTAGCGTCTACCACAATCAGACGAATGGACAAACCAATTTGAGGGGCAGCCAACCCGCAGCCATCGGCATGCTCCATGGTTTCGAACATATCGGCCACTAACTTTTCCAATCCAGGATAATCCGGACCGATTTCTTCTGTCGGACGGCGCAAGACGAGGTCGCCATACGCCACAATAGGATATATCATAGTTATTTCCTTGATTTTAAAATTTCATTTCCTTTCATCTGCCTTTCCCGGCTTTTCTTCAACAACCTCCTGGCGCTTCCGCGAAGCGACCCTTTCCATATAGGATTGCAGTATCAGCGTGGCGCTGGTGGAATCCACCAATGCCTTGTCCTGCCGCTGTTTTTTCTTCAACCCGCCCTCTATCATGGCCCGAAACGCCATCTTGGATGTAAACCTCTCATCTTCACGTTCCAAAGCAATCTGAGGATAAGCCTTCTTGAAACGTCCCAGAAAGGGCTGGATATAACGTTCGTTCTCCGAAGGTGTATAATCCATCTGACGAGGTTCTCCCACCACGAGGCATTCCACCTCCTCTTTGGCCATATACTCCTTCAGAAAATCCCACAAGCGGGATGTTTCCACTGTAACAAGCGGAGAGGCAATCATCTGCAAAGGATCCGTCACGGCTATTCCACAGCGTTTCCTGCCATAATCCACCGCTAAAATACGTCCCATGGTCTCATCTTATTTGAGGCGCGAATTTAGGAAAAAAAAAGAAGTCCCAACGGCAAATCCAACCGAAATGCAAACGGGACCATGTGGATGAAAAAACATCAAGTTTTAACTTTTTTTAACATAATTTAAGTTTTTTTAACCC